>DAICZM010000008.1 GCA_027311145.1 Ktedonobacterales bacterium | reverse complement strand
TTGCTGGGCAGTGTGACTGAACGCTTGATTATCCCGTTACTCAATTTCACTATTTTGACATTACTGCCTGTCGCGCTGGTTTTGTCGCGCCCTGAAGCGAGCCTCTCAACAGGCAATGGGCAACTTTTATGCTTTCGACGCACTGCCTATGAGGCGATTGGCGGCCATGCCGCGGTCAAAAAGCGTATTCTTGAGGATGTTCTGCTTGCCAGAGCCATCAAGGCTGCTGGCTACCGCATGATTTTTGTCGATGCACTGGAGTTGGTGCAGTGCCGTATGTATCACACGTTTACAGAGGTATGGAGCGGCTTTTCCAAGAACCTGTTTGCTTTTTATAACTACTCGCTCATTTTTGCCTTGCTTGGGTTGTTATGCAATCTGGCTTTGTTCGTGCTACCCCCAGTGTTGTTGTTTCTGGCCGCCGTCGTATCCATCCCATTACGTATATTCCTCTTTGCTGCGAGTAGTTATCTGCTCGTGGTTTTGATGCGCATTTTGCTTACACTACGTTTTACGCGCTCACACCGTGTTCTGATGTTGTTGTTTTGTCTGCTTCATCCCTTCTCTATTCTATTAGAATGTTTGATCTTACTGAACTCGATGCGCTGGCGTTACCGCAGGACGGGGACGACGTGGAAGGGACGACAGTATATATAAGATGCAACCCGCAAGTAATCCTGGCACAACGGCCAGATAATAGCCGTGTGTCAGGTCTATCAGCCCAAACATAAACAGGCTGAGGGCAAATAACATTCGTGGCGCAAGTAGGGCGAGTTTCTCTTGCTTTGACGCTCGCAGACGCATGCTATGAGCATCGGCTAGGATCATGTTGACCATCAGCAGTAATAGGCAGGCGATGACAAACCACGCCGCGAAATTGGCGAGTGGAACACCGTAGTAATTAATATGACCAGGAGCGAACCACTGCCAATAATGTTCCAGATAGGTGGCGACCGGCTCAATTTCCAGATCGAGCAGCATGGCTAAGAGACCGCCGAGCAAGAGCGGTCCAAGACGCAAATGTCGTTTTATTCCGCTCTCTGTCGGTTTTTGTGCAGTGTCACTCACCCAAGCATAGCTGCCGAAGACAATCAAGGTCCAAGCAAACATAACCGCCAGTGGTACACCGCCTGGTAAGTGTGGCAATAAAACTTGTGTGTAGCGATAGATGCCAAAGGGGAAACCACTATTGACACCGATGGTCTCAACTAGATAGGATAGGACAATCACCAGTAAGCCCGCGAATAGGCCGCGTAGCCAGCCAAAAAGCAGCATCGCTGCAAGTATGAGTAGCATTCCTTCGAGAAAGAGGAGCGCACTGCCTGCCCAGGCTAGCGAGAAGGGCGGTTTGACATCGAATGCGATCCCAATCACCGCAAGAGGATAGGCTACACAAAAGATGTAGCCTAATGCAACGAATAGCCGTCGTAACACTACCAACTCCTATGTCCTTGACAGGGGTACTGCGTTTAGATGAGTCCCTGTCCAACAACAGCGACTGCACGTGCATAGGCAACTGTCTGTATAATTGTTGCCAGTGCGCCTGTCTGCACATTGAGTGCATAAAGCGTGTTATCTGCATAAAAGGTGATAATGTGATTATTGACCCAACTGCCCAATTCCATAAAATCTGCCGATGAGGTCGCCAAAAGTTTTGGTTTGTTTGTTTGTAATGCGCCATGTGTGCCAACGGTGACCTGTGCGCTATAGATGGCATAGTGGCGGTCAAAAGGTTTCTGCGCATCGCTGGAAAATTCGAGATAGACAAGAGTGTGCCCATCGGCAGAGAAATGTGGCGTTGCTACCCAGCGATAATTAGCACTGTTGCTTAGTTCACCCTGGCCTGGCAAAATGGTGTGTGTGGTCTGAAGTGTGGGCGATTTGCCCATGATGGTGGTGATATCAAGGCTGTTGGCATAATTGAGAGCGCTCAACTCTTGTGGGACGCTATTGTCAGTTGGTTCTGGTACGACGCCCTCGGCACTGGAATAGAGCAACACGTTGCTTTGTGGCATCATGGTCAGTGGGCCTTGCTGTGAATCTTCGGGAAGTAGTGCGGTTGGCTCGTTTGCTGTGAGTTGGCGTACATTGAGTAACCAGAGGCCACTACGAATACCATTGTGATCGCCTCGATCATCCGTTATCATCAGAAACGTGTTAGCGGGAATACTTGTGCCGCTGAGAAAGGCAAAGGCACGGAAACAGGGACATTCGCTTGCTGGTTGCTGATACACCAGTTGTGATAGTGTAAGTGGGCCAGCATACAGAGAGAGCGTGCCGCTACCATCGATAGGTTCAGTACTCCAAGCGAGCGTGGAGCCATCGCTACTCAACACCATCGAGGTAATGATCTGCCCGGGCGGGAGTGTGGCAATCTGAGTAGGCGCACCAGTAAAGATGTTGGTCAGCCAGATGCCGTCGCCACTATAGAGCAACTGACCGCTTGGGGTAATAATTGGTGGCACAGCGTTGTTATAGATGTAGCCTGGTGTGAGAATAGACTGTGGCGTGCCGCCAGTTATGGGCACGTAGTAGATATCATTCTGTTGCTCGTAGAGTAGATAGCGGCCTTGTGGCAAGAGAAGCGTTGTGGGTGTACTGCTGCCCGGAATGCTGAGTGGTGTCGAACTCTCTTCATTCTGTTGCGCCTGTAGCATACTTCCGCGTACCAATGTGGGTGTTGCGGTAGATGTGAATAGCTGTGGAATAGAGCGTACCAGTAGCCCTGTAAAGAGAAGGAGCAGCAAGCAGATAAAGAGTAAAAAAGAAAGAATACCATTTTTAGAGAAGTTAGAAGAGCGCATCTGTTGTTCAGGCGAGGGTGGCGTTCCTTGCACTGTTGGCTGCTCTGGTGGTTTTATCGTTTGCTGTGCCAATGTTCCAATTGCTCCTCAATACTATTTCACAATACAAGGCTGTTAAGCTGTTTGGTCTATCTCTAGCGATGCGCGCTGGTGCGCATTTAGCATACTGGTATGGCGTTGAATAAATGCAAGTGTTTTCGCAAAGACCTCCTCGCGGTCATGATCTTTCATAATTACATGGTATGAATGATGCAACGTAACAAGATGTTTTTGTTGCGAGCCGATCAGTCGATAAATTGCTCTGCTGTCGCGTGCAGGCACGACGTGATCGTGTAGAGCGGCCATAATCAGGATTGGCGCGCTGATCGTTGGCAATTCTGCCCGCAAGAGTGGCAGATGGTGCAACATGCTCGCAACAGGAGCCATCGGCGTCCAGCGGTAGACATCGCGTGTATAGCGGCGACGCGCTACTGGGTCGCGCACATCTTCACGCAATGTTGGCAAGAGCGGCGTCAGACGTTTGGTCAGATTGATAGCGGGAGCCAACCAGGGGTGCATGTATAATGGCGCGCACATCGTTACGATGCCTGCAACCTCTTCATGGGCGGCGGCATGCAGGCAGAGCGCACCACCGAGCGAATGACCAATGAGAAAAACAGCGTCACAGCGTTGTTTGAGCAGGCTGACCTCGCTACGCACCGCCTGCGCCCACTCAGGCCAGCC
This sequence comes from Ktedonobacterales bacterium, assembly GCA_027311145.1. Taxonomy (GTDB): domain Bacteria; phylum Chloroflexota; class Ktedonobacteria; order Ktedonobacterales; family Ktedonobacteraceae; genus DTNP01. The sequence goes on along the minus strand of DAICZM010000008.1, from coordinate 22,975 downwards.
GAGTGGCAGCATATCACGCACGTTGCTTCCATGTCCCGGCAATAGCATATTCTCAGCAACAATCCCTTGTAGCGCGAGCAGTTCATGTAGCTCTTCCATATCACGTCTGCTACCATTTAGCCCATGCACCAATAGTGCGCCAATAATTGGTGGTCTTGCTGTTTTAGACGGGTGGGAAGAATCTGAACTGGGTGAAATATTCATGGCCTTTTCCTCAAGAGTGCGCTAGCTCGGTTTATTGATATGTCTATTATATCGTAACGTTTAGGGATTGTGCTGGGTTACAAAGTGTTGCCATTGGTATCCCATTGCCCTTTTTCCCCGCGAGTGATATAGTCGTCACATGTTTTTAAATTTTCTGTGCATATCTATTATATGCTATCGATAGGAGCAGCACGATGGAGTTTGCAACAAAAGCGATTCACGCGGGACAAGAGCCAGACCACACAACGGGAGCGATCATGACGCCTATTTTTCAGACCTCAACGTATGCCCAAGCGGGTATAGGTGAGCATAAAGGCTATGAATATGCACGCACAGGCAATCCCACGCGCACGGCCTTAGAAGCGTGTATTGCCGCACTGGAAGGTGGTACACATGGGTTGGCCTTCGCATCCGGTATGGCTGCCGAACAGGCAATTCTTAGCCTGTTGAGCGCGGGCGACCATCTGATTGCGTGTGATGATCTCTACGGCGGCACGTACCGCCTTTTCGAGCGCATCATGGGTCGCTACAATGTCCAGACCAGCTATGTGACGGCGGGTAATGTCGCAGATTATGAGCGTGCCATTCGTCCCAATACGAAACTGATCTGGCTTGAAACGCCAACCAACCCGCTGCTCCGTCTTGTTGATATCCAGGCGGTTGCAGAGATTGCCCATCGCCATAACCTACTCGTGGTTGTGGATAATACCTTTTCCAGTCCCTATTTTCAGCAACCGTTGAACCTGGGAGCGGATATTGTGCTACATAGCACCACAAAGTACATCAATGGCCATAGCGATGTCGTGGGTGGTGTACTGGTTACTCATAATGAAGAGGTTTATCAGTCGCTCAAGTTTTATCAGAACGCGGCTGGTGCGGTTCCTGGCCCCTTTGATGCATGGTTGACGTTGCGTGGTATCAAGACACTGGCAGTGCGTATGCGGCAGCATGAAGAGAATGCGCGTGCGGTGGCGGGCTATCTGGCCGAGCATCCACGTGTTGAGCACGTCTACTATCCGGGTCTGGTCGCGCACCCCGATCATGAGTTGGCAAAACGCCAGATGAGTGGTTTTGGTGGCATGGTTTCCTTTCAGTTCAAGGGCCAGATGGCGGATGTAGATCACGTGGTGCGTCGTTTTAAGGTGTTTGCTTTTGCCGAGAGTTTGGGGGGTGTTGAATCACTCGTGTGCCATCCTGCCACGATGACACATGGTTCTATTCCCAGAGAGCTGCGTGAAGCGCGCGGTTTGACGGACACCTTGTTGCGCCTCTCGATTGGCATTGAGGATGTGATGGACCTGCTTGCCGATCTCGCTCAGGCTCTTGCATAGTCATGTAGAGCAGGACAACCATTATGAATTGCCCTGCTCTTTGTGCCTATTTCACAGACAAGAGTAGTCTTGTTACTTTTCCAAATGTGGAGCGATATAGTATATGTTAGGTGCAGATGACACATCTGTTCCCGTTTCTTTCTTCTATAAAAAAACAGTAAAAACTATGTTATGCAGCATTATGAAATAACTATCGACTTCAAAATAGGAGGCTTCTCTGCAATGGTAGGCCCAACGACGCTGCGGCAACAAACCAACCCACACGCCAGCAAGGGGATGCTGGCAGGCGCAATTGCGTTGCTCATTATGCTTCTGCTCAGTGCATGTAACGATGGCACACAAACACAACAGGCAAGCCAAAACAAAAGCAGTCTGGATGCATCGCTTGCGCATGCTCAAAGTATCGGTGTGCCCTTGAGTATGCTTCAACCCATTTTACAACAGGAGCAGCAACTGAGTGGCTCAAATGCACCTATTGCGCTCTTTTCGAGCCAGAATGCAACAACGTACTATACCAACCTGTCACAACGTTACCAGATACTGACTGTCCAGACACAAGGCTTGATTACGCAGGCCACGCAACAGCTGGATTATCAGGCCTCGCTCGACTTGCAGAATTTCGAGACGATTCTGGCCCAGCGGCAGGCGCAGGGCTTTGTTGAAGCAAAACCTTTTGCTAATCAGCTTGCACAAGAACAGAGTCTTCTTGCAAAAGCGCAGTATCCGAAAGATTATGTCGCGGTTAGCACCGAAGCGCGCAATGCGACACAGGCATTACACCTGATGGGGCCAGCATACGATAATCTGTTGGCACTCCAAACGGTGATTAAGCAATTGCAGGCATCGCATCTAGATGTTACGGCTCTGACAGTTGACGAACAATATGATTTACAGCTCTTCCGTGCCGCGACAAGTCCGCAAGACTTTACCAGCTTGAGCGACCAGGTTACGGCGCAGCTACAAGAGACAACTGCCTTCTCGACCCAGGCTATTCCTTATATTGGAGCGGCAAAACTACGCGAGTTCAGCAGCGATATTAGCCAGGCTCAACAATATGGGCAAAACGTGTCCACATTCCAGCAGCGTCTTAGTGCCGATCAAGCAGCACTTAATAGTGCGAAATCGCTTAACGAACTCGTCACCGTCTCGTCTCAGATTGATAGCGATATCGCCTCTCTTCAGTTCCCATTGCTTCAAGGTAAGGCAAGCTATCTTTTGCAACAGTTTCATAAAGAGGTAGATGCATGGGGTGCGGCAAACCAGTATCATGATTCGTATAATGGGACAAGTTATCCTCTAGACTACGAGTATAACCAGAATCAAGGTTTTGGCTCCGATCTAGATACCGAGTTGCAGGCAGCTCAGACCGTCGATGATTATAATACGACGATTAACGATATCAATACTGACATGACGTTGCTTAAAGCGATGGAAGCAGACTATAGCGATAAAACGCCTTGGAGTCAATCTCACAGCACTGACTTGCAGTTAATGCAACAATTTAACGCGACAAGTGGACAGGTGATTGTTGTTTCATTAATCGAGCAGACCTTGCGCCTCTATCAGGATGGCAAATTCGTGAAAGCCTTCCAGATCACTTCAGGGCAGTTTGACAAGCCCTCACCTCCTGGTCTGTGGCACATTTTCTTGCGTCAGTCGCCAACCGTCTTCAAGTCAAGTGAACCTCAAGGCTCGGCTTTTTGGTACCCAGATACGAAGATCAATTTCGCGATGGAATATCGCACAGATGGCTACTTTTTCCATGATAGTTGGTGGCGCGTCAACTATGGTGTCGGCACGAATTTTCCACACTACGATACGGGTGGGGATGAGTCGTTCGCGGGCAACGGTAGCCATGGATGTATTAACATGCAAGAGGATCAGGCCAACTGGCTTTATAACAACTCCAGCTATAACACGTCTGTGATTATGTACTAAAACACGCGGCAGTACACGCGGCGCGTGTGCTGATAGAGAGAAACAAAAGAGCATGGTCATTGCGTAAGGATGCGATTACTATGCTCTTTTGTTTCTCAAACGTCGGCCTCTGGATACTCCTGACTGTAGTTAGGGGGTATTTGACTTTAAGTGTTTGTCTCATCTTGTGGGCGTGCCCGAGGTACGAGATGGATATCGACCTGGGTCTGTAAGCGGAGCAGGCGGTTGATGATCGAGCCTCGCAAAAGCTCTTCCCAGGGATGGCGCGCTGGCTGCCCTAGGACAATCTGTGTGATGTGACGGGTGCGTGCGACCTCAGCGAGCGTGCGTGCGACATCTTTGCCACTGACACGTATGACCTCTGCTCCCAGATCTTCCGCCAGGAGTGCGTGTTCTTCCAGATGTTGTTGTGCTGCTTCGCGATGGCGTTGTGCATCAGGTCCATATTTGAGAAAGGCTATCAAGCGACCGCTGAATGCCTGATAGCCTGTCGGTTGAATTGAAATTGCGATCAGATCGGCGTGTAAACCATGCGCCAGCCGCCATGCGTCACGCAAGACCTGGCGTGTATGTGGGCGATGGTCAAAGCCAACCAGGACGCGCTCGCTGGTGGGCCAGGATGCGTGGATCTCGTGTTCTGTCATATATTGTTGGAGCTGCGCTTCTGTCTTATCGGCAGTGCGACGTAGTGCCAGTTCGCGTAGTGCGGTGAGATTGCCTTCGCGAAAAAAGTTATGCAGAGCCGTTTCAACACGTTCGGGCGGATAAATATTGCCATGTTTCATGCGCTGTCTGAGGGCATAGGGAGAGATATCTATGAGTTCAACCTCTTCCGCCTGATCAAGAATGCGGTCGGGCAATGTTTCACGTACTCGCACACCCGTAATACTTGCGACCGTATCATTGAGACTTTCAAGATGTTGAATGTTCAGCGTGGTGACAACATCAATGCCCGCATCCAGAATTTCCTCAACATCTTGATAGCGTTTGGCATGTTTAGAACCTGGAGCATTGGTATGAGCTAGTTCGTCTACAAGCACAATCTGGGGATGGCGGGCGATGATCGCGTCGGTATCCATCTCTTCCAGGGTCACTCCACGATAAACGATCTTTTTACGCGGAATACTTGCCAAATCACCGAGTTGGGCTTGTGTCAGAGGGCGTTTGTGTGTTTCTACAAAGCCGATGACAACATCCGTGCCACGTTCTTTGCGTCGATGTCCCTCGTTAAGCATGGCATATGTTTTTCCCACACCCGCTACAGCCCCAAGATAAACGCGCAGGCGTCCTCTGCTGTGCTGAACTGCCTGTTGTGTATCAGAGGTATCGGCTGCCTGTGCTGCTAGTTGATTGTAGAGCTGGTAGCGCTTAAGGAATGTTTCTGGCTCGGGGCGTCCCTCGCGCGACTCTTTGCGTGCATGATTTTCTGGCGGTTGTTGACTCATCGCATTTCTACCCACTGTGAAAAGCTGAAAGCTCTTCAATCATTAAGACAGACTATTAAGCACGCAATTCTTCTTCGTTGTAGGTGACATAACGGTTTGTGTGTGTGTCTTTCTGTGCAGACGGACTAATTTTTCGTTGGGCAGCTTCTGTTGCTAGACGCAAGAGAGCCTCCATCGGAAATGGTTTGGGAAGACAGGCCAGTGGTTGAAACTCTGTCAGGCGGGATAAGCCAGGACGTACAGCGGACAGGATCACCACTGGTAATTTTAGCTGTTCCTGTGACTCACATGGAATGAGCAGACATTCTTTGCGCGCGATACGCAGGATATCCCAGCCAGTTTTATCGGGCAAATTAATATCCAGTAGAACCAGGTCAAACGTTTGGCGTCGCAGGTAAGCAAGTGTCTCTTGTGCATTGACGGCCTCCCAAACCTGGTGCTGGCGTGCCTGTAAATTGCGTAGAACGAGGTCACGCAAGACATCATCGTCTTCAACGAGTAGAATATTCGCACTCACCATAGCAATATCTCCTTAGACGGTTACCATACTAAGCGGCAATGCTATACAGAAGATCGTGCCTCCCCCGGCACGTGCATTTGCCCAAATGCGTCCACCGTGTGCCTCTACCAGTCCTTTGCAAACAGCCAAGCCTAGGCCCGAACCAGATGGGTACACACCTTGTCGTAGATTTGGTTTAACCCGATAGAATTTGTCAAAAACGCGCTCTAAATCTGTGCGAGGAATCCCTGGGCCGCGATCAGCCACGCAAATCAGGACCTCCCTTTCCTGTTTGCAAACATCAATCTCAATCGGAGATTCCGGTGGGGTGTAGCGAACGGCGTTTTCAATCACATTGGTCAATACTTGATCCATATGCAGGTAATCAAACTCTACTGGTGGCACATCCTGCATAATGCATACCTTAACAGCCCGTCCCCGCAGAAGTGTTTGTAAACGCGCGAGTATATCATTGAGCAATTCATCTACAGGATAGAGTTCTTTCTCTGGCCTGAGTACGCCATGCTCAATGCGCGACATATCGAGGAGATTGCTTACCAACCGATTGAGTCGATCAGCTTCTTTCTCGATAGTGACTACAAAACTTTTGCGTTCCTGTGTTTTCCATTGCACATCTTCTTGTAAGAGACTGCTGGCGGCAGCTTTAATTGAGGCAAGAGGTGTGCGTAGATCGTGAGACACCGATGAAAGTAATGCGGAACGAAGCTCATCTGTGCGCTGCAATACCTCCATTCGCATATGCTCCTGACGGAGTCGCGTGCGCTCGATAATGGCGATGACCTGGTCGAGAAATGTCCAGAAAAAGGCAGTGGTTCCTGCATGTGTGCGCACCAGCTCTACTGGCTCAATAGGAAACCGCAAACGTTTCCCATGTATGCGCAGACGTACAATGCCGATGACCTGCGCCCCCACTTTAAGCGGAATGAGATAGACGCGTGCCGTTTCCGTTGCTGCATTGGAGAGTGGGATACGTTGCACGAGGTAGCGGTGCGTACTATACTCGGCGGAGGAACCATGCAGACCCATGACCTGCCCTTGCTTTACAACCATGGCGGCTGCGGTCTCTTCGCCGGGCAAAGGTGGCTCAGTTGACGAGCCATCGCGTGCGCTATAGGCCATTGTTTTTAACTCGTTTCGCTCATTCACAAGTAGCAATGTGCAAGAATCAACGCCCCAAGACGCAAAGACCATTAAAATGTCTCGTGTCAGCATTGCGATAAGTGGTTCTAAACATTCTTCGCGGTTTGCGGCTCCCACTAATTCATATAAGATACGGGTCTCTTGCTCACGATTTCTGGCCTCTTGCGCGTGTCTTCGGAGTGCCACCGTTAATTGACCCGTCATGAGAGCAACAGCCATGAAGACAAAGAGTGCCAACCACTCTTCTGGGCGTGCAATGGTGAATGTATAAAGGGGTGGGACAATGAAAAAATCAAAAGAGAGGAAGGCTACTAGCGATGCCAGGACCGCAGCTAAACGTCCGCGTGTGCTTGCCAGCGTGAGTACTACTAAGAGATACGTGATCGAAATATTTGGGATACGTGGGTAGAGTTGGAACCAGTAGATGCAGCCTGTAATTGCCATCGTTCCTACAACAGCGAAGAGTGTATCAATGCCATATGCCTGCCACTCTGTTCTGGTTATATCTTGTTTGTTTGTGCTGCCAAGCGTTTTCATGCCCTATTGTCCTTGCTCGTGTCGTTCCATCCTTGCGGTGCTTATTTGCCTTATTGCCTTATACTGGAATTCTAGATGAGAAATGCTCAAGAGAAGATACGAGGGCTGACAAAAATTCTCAAAAAGTTCTCAAGGACGTGAGGAAATGAACGGTTTTGCTTTGTGTGTTGTGCAGTCCCGAAAAATTGACAGCAGGTGTGTCCTTCTGTTATAATCTACGGGCATTCAGACCGACATGTGTCGGCATTTTTGTATTGAAAAATAGCCCGTGTTCAGGGGCCATATGACAGCTTTTATTCTGCGCTTTCACGCAGTCATCTCGTCAATCATCTGACGCTCAAGAGCGTGCGATTGCCGGAAACGCGGAAACGATGTCTCGGGGAGGATGATATTCATGCCCAATAATTCTGCTGCTGAAAAGCGCATGCGCCAGGAAGTTAAGCGTCGTGCCCACAATCGCAGCGTGAAATCAGAAGTGAAAACAGAAATTACTAAAGCCCGTCAGGCCATCGCTACACCTAGTGTGAGTGCGGAGTCTACGGTCGAGGCTGTTCGTGCAGCCGTAAGCGAATTGGATCGCGCCGCCAAGAAAGGCGTGATCCACAAGAACAATGCGGCGCGCCGCAAATCGCGTTTGATGAAACAGTTAAATGCCGCAAAGTTGGCTGGTACAAGCACAAAGTAGGTTGATGCGCCCAATGCTCTGCGACATTTCTGTCTGCCATTGCTGAGCAACGAGCGCATAGGAGGAGATTACGATGGCTGATACGAAGGCCGTAACCAAGCCAGCAGGACGAGCATTGTTACTTGCTGTCGAAGGGGCGCAGTTACGGAAAGATATACCAGAGATTAAGTCGGGCGACACTGTGCGCCTGCAAGTCAAAGTTGTTGAGGGAAACCGCGAACGTTTGCAGCCTTTTGAGGGTATTGTCATGCGTTTGCGTGGTACTAGCGTTAATCGCAACTTCACAATTCGCCGTATTACAAATGGCGTTGGAGTAGAGCGCACCTTCTTGATCAATTCTCCCCGTATTGACAAGATTGAAGTTGTGCGCCATGCGCGTGTACGTCGCAAACAACTCTACTATCTACGTGGTTTGACGGGCAAGGCCGCGCGTCTCAAAGAGATTCGCCCCACCAGTGTCAAACAGGCTGCTCGCTAGCACATCCTGTATAAAGGTAGCTGATGGCACATTCACGGGACACTCGCTCGCACGATGCACCCGCGCAAGCGAGTCAGCAACATGCACCCACCTTGCAAGAAGAAATGGCCCTGTGCGAACAGGGCTATACTCTTGTTGCTGGCCTTGATGAAGTTGGGCGTGGTTGCCTTGCGGGTCCTGTGGTTGTAGCTGCCGTTATTTTGCCGTTACAACTGCCTTTGGCCGACCTCTACACACGTTTTGCGGGCGTGAATGATTCCAAACAACTGACTGCTGCCGCACGGGCACGCCTCTACGATGTGATTATGCAACATGCCCTCGCTGTCAGCATTGGCGTCGGTTCCGTTGAACTGATTGATACCTGCAATATCTTACAAGCTACAAAATACAGCATGCGCGACGCAATCAAAAATCTCGCGCCAGCCCCACAGGCCCTTTTGCTCGATGCTCTTCTGCTTCCCGATGTCGCGCTTCCGCAACGCGCAATCATCAAAGGCGATGCCCTGTGTCTTTCTATTGCCGCTGCCTCAATCATTGCCAAAGTGACCCGTGACCGCATGATGCATGAATTGCATGCTGTCTATCCTGACTATGGCTTTGCTCAGCATAAAGGCTATGGGACACCAGCCCATCTTGTGGCATTGCGCCAATATGGCGTGACACCCCATCATCGTCGCAGTTTTGCCCCTGTACGTGAGCTTTTTGGCCTCTTCGCCGATCTTTAGGATAGCTTATCCCTCCAAGCTATTATTGTGCAGAAAATAGTGGAACCACCGCTTTGCTCTTTTCCTACAATTTATCTATTTAACATATCGTTAAAGATAGCTTAACTAAATGCGTATATACTCTCTTTGGATATATATCTCTTTCGTTACCCATGAGAAAAATTTTATAGTACAGGAGCTATCTATGTTCAAGTTCAACTGGAAAAAAAGTGCTGCACTACTTGTTATTCCCATACTGGCCTTTGCATTGATGGGCATGAGCTATGCTCAGAAGAATGTGCAGTCAAACGTTGTCGTCCAAAATACTATGCCGACAAGCGGCATTGTTGGCTTGCCTGGATACCATATTTCAGTCTTTGCACTTGGTGGTAGCCAGTATTCCCATCCTGATTCAGTCGTGGCTGACGGCCAATACATCTATGTTGGTTATCAGAATAAATCGTTGCCAGACGGAAGCAACCATCTCTCTAGCACGATTGTAATGTACGATAAAGATGGTGAAATCAAAAAAACCTTCTCCATCGTTGGTCACTGTGACGGTTTGCGTATTGATCCTGCCACTCATCTGGTCTGGGCAACGGTCAACGAGGATGCCAGTGCTGTTCTCTACATTATCAACCCAAACACAGGGACGATTGCTAGCTATCCCTTCCCAACAGCAGCCCCGCATGGCGGTGGTTATGATGATCTGGCTTTTAGCAACGGTATGGTCTTTGTGGCGGCCTCAAACCCAACGCTCAATAGTGCTGGTGTCAATACCGCTCCTGCTCTGGCCAAGATCACGATTAGCGGTAGCAAAATGAACCTGACTCCTGTTTTGATGGGCAATGCAACCGCTCTTGATACCACGACAAACCAAAAAGTCACGCTCAATGAAATTGACCCTGACTCTATGACCGTCGATATGCAAGGCAATGTCGTACTCGACAACCAGGGTGGTTCAGAACTGGTCTTTCTACACAATGCGGGAACCGCACAGCAGAGCGTGACGCGTGTTCCATTGGGTACACAGGTTGATGATAGCGCATGGGCGACAGCAAAAGAGGGCCATCTTTTGATTGTCGATGCCAAACAAAATGCAATCTATGCTGTGAGTGCAGATTTTACCACTGGAACCGTATATACGGAAACCCCCTCGGACTCCGGCGTAGCAGGTTTTGTGGGCACAATCGACTTGACAACGGGCATTATCTCGCCTGTTATCATTGGTCTTACTAGCCCCAGTGGCATGATCTTTGTCGCTAACTAACTAATACGCTACTGTTGAAACAGGAGAGAAGCAAGGCAGGTACTTCTAATTGTGGGTATTTGCCTTGCTTCTCTTATTAGCCTCTGTTGCGCAAGGTTTGGAGACATTGAGTTTCAACCCCCTCTATCACCGAAACAAAGACTTGTCGCATGGCGATTTTCCCTGCTATTATGTAGGAAGAGAGTAGTACCAGGGAACACGAGAGGAGTGGTGACATGCCTATGCCGACGCCGAAGCAAGGGGAATATTTTTTTTGCCGCAGGAACATGTCATATTTGGCGCGAACAGCATTAACAATCTGCCAGATGAGGTCGCGCGCCTGGGTGGACAGCGCAGCCTGATTATTACCGGGCGCACATTAGCCACGCAGACTGACGTGATTGATCGTGTGCGCGAAGCTTTAGGCATCTCCTATATGGGAACCTATTCGGGTATTCGCCAGCACGCCCCGAAAAGCGATGTAGAGCAGGCACTTTCATGGGTGCAGAAGCTCAATGTCGATGTGCTGGTCAGCGTGGGTGGTGGTAGCCCAATTGACGCAACCAAGGCTGTTGCGATGGCAATTTCGCAAGAGCGTGGCTTTTTCCCCATGCATATCGCCATTCCCACCACACTCTCAGCCGCAGAATTTTCGCATCTGGTCGGCGTGACTGATGAGGAGAGCAACATGAAGGTGGGCTTCGCGCATACGCAGGTGACACCGCGCACGGTCATTCTTGACGCCACACTCACGCTGCAAACGCCTTTACCGCTCTGGCTCTCGTCTGGCATTCGCTCGCTTGACCACGCCGTAGAGACGCTCTATGCCCCTGGTGTCCATCCTATTAATGATACGCTCGCGCTTGAGGCGATTCGCCGCCTGTTTGAATATTTGCCTCAGTGCAAGGCCCATCCAGAGGATACTGAAATTCGTACCGAACTGCAACTCGCTTCGTGGATGAGCTTTTTCGACGAGGTCAATACTCCGATGGGTCTCAGCCATAATCTGGGACGGCGCATCGGGGCTAGTTATAGCGTCCCGCACGGAATTACCTCGTGTATTACGCTTCCACACGTCATGCACGCCCTTGCTCCACACTATACCCACGCGCTCGCGCAAATCGCCTATGCCCTGCACATTGTCCCCAGTAAGACAGACGAGCTTGAGGCCGCGTATCTGGCGGCTGACGCTGTCAGCGATCTTATTCGTCGTCTTGGCCTGCCGCAATGGTTGCGCGATGTCGGCGTCAATGAGAGCGAACTGCATGCGATTGCGACGACTACGCCCAGTCGTGTGCTGAATGCTGTCGAGGTGGAAGCACTGTTGCGCGGGATGCTGTAGTGGATGCGTGTCACGTTGTTGGAACAAACCAGAGAAAGACCAAAAATCAGTAGTAAATGGAGCGATGTACAATGCGATTTGCAGCAAGCCAGCAACCTACATTGACCCCAACCCACATCGGAGCAATATCCGCATTCGTGGCACACGATATTGCCTATGCCAGCCTCTCGGAGGCTCAAAAATTGGATATCTATCTTCCTGCGCGTGAAGGTCCGTATCCGGTCATCGTGTACGTACACGGGGGAGCCTTTAAGTTTGGTGATAAAAAGGAGAATGAGGCCACAAAAGCGTTTTCCTTCCTACTGGCTGCCGGCTATGCCCTTGTGAGCATCAACTACCGCTTGAGCGGTGAGGCGAAATTTCCCGCGCAGATAGAGGATGTCAAGGCGGCTGTTCGCTGGCTACGCGCTCACGCGACCGACTATCATTTTGACGCACAGCATTTTGGCGCGTGGGGAGCTTCCGCTGGTGGTCATCTCGTTGCACTGCTGGGCACATCCGCTGGTGTGGCTGAATTGGAAGGAGCCTATCTGGGCAACGCCGATCAAGCGAGTAACGTACAGGCTGTTGTGGATTGGTATGGCCCGACTGATTTCTTACAAATGGACGCGCACGTATTACAAAACGCGGTTTGTAGTGCTGCCTACGCCACGCATAATAACCCCGATTCGCCTGAGTCAGAACTGATGGGCGCGCCCATCCAGACAATTCCCGAAATCGTGCGCACTGCCAATCCCATCGCCTATGTCAATCAGCACAATCCACCGTTCCTGCTGCAACATGGAACCGCCGATTGTATCGTGCCACCGCTACAATCGCAGCTTCTCTATGACGCGCTACTTCCTATGCTTGGTACTGAGCGTGCAGCGTTAGTTTATCTGTCAGGCGCAAAACATGCAGATAAGGTATTTCCACAGGAAGCGAACATGCAATTGGTCGTACAGTTTTTCGATAAACACCTCCGTTAATGCTTTTTAGAAGAAAAACAAGCGCGATCAGCAGACGTTCCCTTGTTTTTTCTCTTATCGCATGGTATCCTATCATTACCATAACAAGGAGGCAAACTTCATGCTCAGGTATATCAATACGCCAAATGACCCCAAGATAACCCTGGTATGAGTGTGCCTTGTAGCAGATAGCCGTAGCCACGTTTTCACTTCCCTATCGCCGCGAGGCTCACATCCGCTCGTGGCATTTCTGTGTCTTCCATGCCTTAGAACCGCATAATCATAATCGCACACGTCCACGAGTTTCTCTCACTAACGTCTTTTACGCATTGTATCTCCTGCTGCATAAAAATCACGAAAGGAACTTCTGATGAGCGGTTCACAGAAACTCACATTGCGCACGCTCTTCATGACTTATCTCAGGTCGCAGTGGCGGCGCGTTACGCTCATGACACTTCTGCTACTGAGCAGCATCGCGCTACAGCTGATTAATCCGCAAATTCTGGGCTACTTTGTCAATACCTTTACGGCTGGCGGCTCACAGACAACCTTGATGCTGACTGGAGGAGCGTTCATTGCTATCGCCTTTGCTAACCAGGGTATCGCAGTGTTGGCAACCTACTACAGCGAAAATGTGGCTTGGACTGCTACCAACCAGTTGCGTATTGATCTTGTGACGCACTGCCTGGGCCTGGATATGGCCTTTCACAAGGCCCATACAGCGGGCGAGCTGATTGAGCGCATCGATGGCGATGTCAATACGCTCTCGCGCTTCTTTTCACAGGCCATTATCTATCTGCTCGGCAATACGCTGCTTATTGTCGGCGTACTGGTCCTGCTGTTTCTCGCGGATTGGCGTATCGGCCTGACCATGCTGATCTTTGCCAGCATTGCTCTGCTCATTCTGACGCGCATCAGCACGATTGCCGTGCCATTTTGGGAACAAAACCGCCAACAGTTTGCTGAAACAATGGGTTTTCTGGGTGAACAGTTGGCGGGAACAGAAGATGTACGCGCAAATGGCGCAACTGGCTATGTGATGACACGCTACTATCAGATCATGCGCCGCTCTCTGCCCATCAGTCGTCGCGCAAGTCTGGCAGGCTATAGCATGTGGATGAGTATCCTGGGGGTGTTCGCGGTTGGTAACGCTCTCGCTTTCGCCCTGGGAGCCGCGCTGTGGAGCAGTCATGCCATTAGCATCGGCACAGTGTATCTGATTTTCTACTACACGAACTTGATTATGCAGCCAATGGAACAGATTCGCACGCAGTTGCAGGAACTTCAACAGGCAGGCGCGGGCATTGAGCGTATTCAGCGTCTCTTTGCCATTGAGCCAACAATCCACGACGGACGCGGGACGCCACTGCCAGCCGGTGCATTAGATGTTGACTTTGCGCACGTCACTTTCGGTTATCATGCCGACGCGCCCGTCCTGAACAATATTACCTTTACACTGCCTGCTGGTCAGGTGTTAGGCATAGTGGGACGCACGGGTAGCGGCAAAACGACGCTCGCCCGCCTCTTGCTACGCCTGTACGATGTACAGATGGGGGAAATTCGCCTGGGTAATATCCCTGTTCAGGATATGCATTTGCGCACCTTGCGGCAGCATATCGGCATGGTGACACAAGATGTGCAGCTTTTCCACGCCAGCGTGCGCGACAATCTGACCTTCTTTAACCGTGCCATTCCTGACGAGCGTATCCTGCAAGCGATTGACGATCTGGGCATGACTCCCTGGCTTAAATCACTATCCGCTGGTCTGGATACCGAATTGGGGTCCGATGGCGAAGGCTTATCGGCAGGCGAGGCGCAGCTATTGGCCTTTACACGCGTTTTTCTCGCCAATCCTGGTCTGGTTATTCTGGATGAAGCCTCGTCGCGGCTTGACCCGGCTACCGAGCAATTGATTGAACAGGCTGTGAGCAAACTGCTTGCCGGCCGCACGGGTATTATTATCGCGCACCGTCTTGCCACGCTTCAGCGCGTCGATGCGATTCTGGCACTACAAGATGGGCGTATGCTGGAATATGGGCTGCGTGCCGCTCTGGTCAACGACCCGACTTCGCACTTCTATAGCCTGCTGCAAACTGGACGAGAGGAGATACTGGCATGAAAACCTATCGCTCTATGTGGCGCATGATTAGCTATCGTCCTGGTCTATACATCGTGAACGCACTACTCTGGTCGCTGATTCACCTCTCACCGCTGATTCCCGGTCTGATTGCGCAACAATTTTTCAATCGGCTCCCGCAGGTTGGTGGTCTCAATGCAGAACTGTGGAGGCTGATTATGCTGCTGGTTGTCACGGCATTGGGGCGCGTGGTGATCATTTTTAGCGGTGGTTGGATTGATAGCACCCATCGTTTTAACATGCGCGCACTGCTGCGGCGCAACTTGCTGGCACGCATCCTCGAACGTCCCGGCGCGCGCGCTGTGCCCTACTCGCCCGGCGAGGCCATCAGCCGTATGCGCGATGACGTAATGCACGCGGAAGACGCGATTAGCTGGACGCTCGATATGATTGGCAATACGCTTTTTGCCATCGTTGCCATCATTATCCTATTGCGTATCAGCGTCACGATCACGCTACTGGTTTTTGTGCCGTTAGTTTGTATTGTCGCGCTGGTGCAACTCATGAGCAAACGCCTGGAAAGCTATCGCAAGGCCAGTAGTCAGGCTACCAGTCGCGTAACCAGCGCGATTGGCGAGATGTTCACGACCGTGCAGGCCATTCAGGTTGCGGGAGCCGAGAACAATGTCATCAGCAATCTGCACACGCTCAACGAGCAGCGGCGCGTCACTGCTGTCAAAGACCAGTTCATGGAGCAACTGCTAAACTCTACCTTCGGTAATACAGTTGGTTTGGGCACGGGCCTGATTCTGATTCTTGCCGCGCAATCGGTACGAACACATCAGCTTGGTCTCGGCGACCTTGCGCTCTTTATCTACTACCTGGGCTTTGTTGCCGACTACACGCAGTTTTTTGGCATGTTCCTGGCGCATTACACACAAACGAAAGTTGCCTTTGCGCGCATGGAGACGCTGATGCAGGGGGCGCCGCCAGAGCAGTTAGTTGCCCATCGTCCACTCTATCTCACTGGCACTATACCCGCCCTCACCTCGCCAGTCAAGAGCGCGGTCCATGAACTCAAATTGTTGGCAGTAACAGCATTAAGCTACCGCTATCCCGATACGGGACGCGGTATTGCCGATATCAGCCTGCGTGTGCCGCGTGGCAGTTTGACCGTTATCACGGGGCGCATCGGTTCGGGCAAAACAACGCTATTACAGGTCTTGCTCGGTCTTTTGCCCAAAGACACGGGCGAGATACGCTGGAATGGTGAACTTGTCGAAGAAGCGGCGAGCTTCTTTGTGCCACCACGCACGGCCTATACAGCGCAAATTCCACGCCTGTTCAGCGTGTCGCTCAAAGAGAATATCCTGCTCGGCCTGCCTGAAGACGCTGTTGATCTGCCATCCGCGCTTCACGCTGCTGTGATGGAACAGGATATCACGCAATTAGAGAATAGCCTGGAGACGCTGGTTGGCTCACGCGGCGTCAAGCTCTCCGGCGGACAGGCTCAACGCACAGCGGCTGCACGTATGTTTGTGCGCGACGCTGAACTGTTTGTCTTTGATGATCTCTCCAGCGCGCTCGATGTCGAGACCGAGCAGCAACTCTGGGAGCGTCTGTTTCATCGCGGCGGGCACACCTGCCTTGTGGTTTCACATCGACGAGCCGTGTTACAACGCGCCGACCACATCATCCTGCTCAAAGAGGGGCGTTTAGAAGCTGAAGGAACACTCGAAACGCTGCTGCAAAATGTGCCAGAAATGCAACGCCTCTGGCATGGCGAGGCACTGAGTTGAAAGGAAGAGGCACTGACACAAATAACATGTGTCAGTGCCTCTTTGTGCAATAGGCTTATTCAGGCTCTTTCAAGCATACGATCTCCGCCATACACATTTCTCATTCTAAAAGGTGTAGGCGTTGTAATAAGTTGCCAGGCGTATAAACGGCGTCCTTCATAGATAAACCAGGGATCAGGCAACACGTAGCTATCCTGATCTGTCCAATCAGGAGTCGCGACATCATCTTGCCAGCAGAGCCACTCGACCATTGCAGCCCAAAATGCAGCCCATTTGTTCATTTCTGGCGTAGGTGCGATATCAATAGGTTCCTGTATGAGTGCAAAACGGTCTTCGGCCTCTGAACGTCTCCATTCATCTAAAAAATCACCAATAGCTACCCATGGATTCGTCCCTTGCAGGATGCGCGCAAACGTCTCAGAGATCGTCTGGCGATGCCACCAGTAAGATGTTTTCTTTTCTGTGTCCATCATTCTTCAAACAAATCCTCAATAATATACTGCTTGAGCAATGGTCAATGCGGCATCTCGAATTGTAGCAGCATTTTTAGGCTCAAAGTATGCATCTATATCTTTTGTTATTTCGCGGTTTCCTATTTCAAGCAGCATCACAGCATCACCAACAAGCAAAATTTCTCCTGTTACTTGCCTTTTTTGCAGCTCTTCGCCAAGCATGCGCAAATATTTTTTTATCTCTTCTTTATTCATGACCACCACCTCGCATGTATTTACATAGATGTTATTTGAGTATAGCGCATGAATAAACTGCATACAAGGGAAACCATAACCCTCCCACTTTACTTTATGCTATACTGTGGGGAAAAATAGACCAGGAAAGACTATGGCAGAATATATTTGGGGGCGCAACCCCGTTTTAGAGACATTACACTCGCTTCGCAGGATTCAGCGTATCCTACTGGCGGAAGGGCAACGCGAGGCTCCGGTCGTGAATACTATTGTAAGCGAGGCGGAACAACGCCAAATTCCTGTTGAGATTGTGCCACGCACGCGCCTGGACCAGCTCAGTCACGGGGCCGTGCATCAGGGCTGCGTCGCGCAGGTTGCCGAGCGCAAGTATGCCAGTATCGAGGATATACTGGCCCTGGCAGAGAGCAAAAATGAGCCGCCGTTCCTGTTGGTACTGGATGCTATTCAAGATGTCAACAATCTCGGCTCGCTGATTCGCACCGCCGAGGCAGCGGGAATGCATGGCATCGTGATCCCAGAGCATCGCGCTGCTGAGGTGAATGCCACCGTCGTTAAAACCTCGGCAGGGGCAACCGAACACCTTTTGATCGCGCAGGAAACCAATCTCTCTCGTGCTGTCGACCTGCTCAAAAAAAACAATGTCTGGGTGATTGGTCTCGCGGGTGAGGCGAAAACGCTCTATACCGAGGCTGATTTGAAAGGGCCGCTGGCATTGGTGGTTGGCAACGAGGGCAAAGGCATTGCGCGTCTGGTGCGTGAACACTGCGACCTGCTGATTCGCCTCCCTATGCACGGGCAGATCAACTCGCTCAACGCGGCAGTTGCGGGCAGCATCACAGTCTACGAGGCTTTGCGCCAACGTACACGCCGCTAATAGCCAAGCAGGTCTTGCAGCTCCTTCTCGTATTGCTTGCTCAAAGGGATCATTGTCTCCTGCTCATCATCGAGTTGTAGCGTGTAGCTATTGCGTGTGTACTGAATGACCGCTTTGATATGCTGTAAATTCACGAGATAGGCGCGGTGAGCCTTGAAAAAACCGCGTCCGCTGAGACGGCTTTCTAGTTCTTGCAGCGTTAAATTGCAAGCGGCCTCTTCGTGAGCTGTGCGCAGGTAGGTTTTGCCCTCGCGACTGGTGGCATAGAGCAGATCGCCTGGATCATAGAGCAGGATACGATCTTCTTTGCGTGCCGGAATCTTAAAGGGCGTGAGGCGTTCTGGTTTAATCGGCTCAGGTGTTTTACTGGCTGGCAGCTCCTCTGAGACGGAGGTTGCTTGTGTTGGCTCGCTGCTTTCATTCCGAACACGTGAGCGGGAACCAACAACGCGACCATCCTCCAATTCGACGATATGGGTGCAAAATTTGCCAGCCCAGGCCAGGTCTTCATCGGTGAGCAGGATAGCTGTACCCTCAGCGGCAAGTTGCGTAATGATGCGTGCCAGTACCGCTTGCGTATCAAGGTCTGTGCGCAGGGTGGGACGATCAAGCAAGAGTAAGGCGGGATGCGTGAGCAGGGCACGGGCAAAGGCCAGACGCCGCTGTGTACTGGATGAGAGCTTAGAGATACGTTTTTGAACCTGATCGCTCATCCCCACTTGAGCCAAAACTTCAGCCATGCGACTGCGTGGTAAACCATGCAACTGACAGTAAAATGCTAGATTATCCTGCACGCTTTGCCGCTCATAATGCAGATCATCTTCGAAGAGAATACCAATCTGACGGCGTATCGCTGGTGTATAGGGAACATTTTTTCCCTCGAATACGATGCTCCCACCGCTTGGCGCCATTTCTCCGCATAATAAGCGGAGCAGCAGCGTTTTTCTGCTGCCTACGGGACCGACCAGTGCCACAATCTCTCCTGGACACACATCGAGCTGCTCGATTGCCAGGACCTTGCGATTCTCGATGACCTTTTCCAGTTGGCGCACCTGTAACATGTCGCGCATCTCCACATTTCAAATTATCACGCGCTATTATAACACGCCGCTTGTCAATCCGCTTGTGATTTATTTTGAATGTGAAGAATACAACCAACTGCCTCTGTACTGCTGCTTAGACAACTAAGGGAAAACGATGTCCTCTTAGTTGTGATAGAGGCGTTCGCCAGCTTGTATCGTACAGGATAACGTATTTTCAGCAGGTGGAACAGGACAACTATAAGAATCACTATAGGCACAGTAGGGGTTATATGCCTCGTTAAAATCAAGGATCAGGGTCGCATTTTCTTCATGGAAGGGGATATCAAGATAGCGACCTGCTCCATAGGTCTCTTTCCCGCTCAAAGCATCACGGAACGGGATGAAAAGGGCGGTTTCGCCATGCTCATGCAAAGAGCGGTAGGCAGTCAGGCGTTGTAGCGTACCATCAAGCATAAAGTGTAAAAAAGCAAAGCGGATGAAGCGTTGCTGTTGCCCATCGGACGTTGTCATCTCAACCAACTGCTGATCGGGAAGATGCTCGACCTTCGCGCTCACGCGGTACGCAGGATTGGGCGGATAATAGCGCAAGCCGGAGAAACGGCGACGTTGCTGATGAGGAAACGGTGAGTGAGGTGAGGTACGAAAAAACGCATCTTTCTCCTGGCGACGCTGGCTCATCTCTCTGATATAGGTATCTGACAGATCAAATGACATCTGAAGACCTCCTGGATAATATTACAGTATCTTGACTAATGTACAATATTGTGAACATTTATAGCATACCTGTTGAAGTTCTGCACATTCTGTAGTCAAAACTACAAAGAGAGAGGGGAAGCTCCATTGTTTCCCCTCTCCCACACAGGCAGAATACCTGGTCTGTGTGCCTGTGTTCTTTATGCCATCCATGATATGCTGAAACTATAACAGCAAACTGTAACCTGGATATTGCAAGCCAATCACTGGAGGCACAGCAGGAACGCAAGAATACGCCCATCACGAAAAAACCTTAATATTGGAAGCACCTTTTCCTCTCACGTGCGATAATCAGTAAAGATGGCTGCCTCTCTACGTGGAAGAAGAGGGAGCCATTTATCGGCTCCACTTCTCTATAAAGGCAGTTTCTCATTTTGGAAAGTATAAACGGTTTTATGCTGGGAAGCATGATACGGCGCGAGGGGGTCCGCGCATGAACGGTTCAAAAATGGTTTCGTCTCCCTGGCCGCTATTGGCACGCAAAGACTATGCGGCTCCATCCATCTTCACGGCAGAGAACCTGCTACGCGAGGCGCGACGCCAGAAGGGACTCGCCGAGGGAACTGTTCCTGCTCTGTGCGTGTTGGACCCTGATGGCGATCTGGTAGAGTATTTGCAAGCAACAGAACAGGCTAGACCTCACTTAAGATGGGCTTGCTACCATACAACACTTTTTACCTGGACACAGGATGGAATCGAGATTGGGATTATCGGGCGAGCCGTTGGGGCATCCTTCGCGGTATTGGTAGCTGAGGAACTCTTTGCCTCTGGTTGCCAGGTGCTCATCAGCATCACCTCAGCAGGACAACTTCTCGAAGTCGCACCGCCTCCCTATGCTGTGCTGATTGAGCATGCGTTGCGTGATGAAGGAACAAGCTATCACTATCTTCCGCCATCAGATTATAGCATGCTCAATCCAGAGCTATGTAAGCTCATCATGGCTGGCTGGGAGCAGGAGTGCCAGCCGCTCTTCGTCGGAAATAGTTGGACAACCGATGCACCATTTCGTGAAACGGATGCCATGATCGCATGGGGGCGCGAACAAGGCTTATTGGCTATTGAGATGGAGGCAGCGGCTCTGTATGCACTGGCTGAGGCCAAAAAGTATGCCATCGTCTGCTTTGCGCACATTACTAATCAGATGGCACAGCAAGAGGGCGACTTTGAAAAGGGAGCGGCCAATGGGAGCCTCACCGCTCTCTCCGTTATCCGACAAACAGCCCAGGCTCTCTGGCTTATCCGCTGACTGTAAATACTCTATCCGCAACCAGATCACCATTGAACTGGAAGGGGTGCAGGCCCTTGATAGGAGCCGCGCTCGTGTCGATGCTGATCTCAACGCTTGGGATATAGCCGCCCTGTTTGCCGACGAGCAGCGTATAAGCGGGTTGGCCTGCTGTGTGCTGTACAGCATGCGGCACGTACCACGAGAGCGTAATATATGAGATACAGTTTTTAGGCGTAACGGTCAGTCCACCAAACATAGCACGTCCGGGCAGATCGCTAGTCAGTGCCGTTGGCGCACCTAGCGTGTCGTAACGCCAAGGTTGCTTATAGCCACGATCACCCAGGCTATAGAGACCATCGGGACAGTAACGGGCCGCACTAGGAAACGAGGTGCGATATTGTGTGCAGCCGTTGGATGGTGGTGTGTTGCTCTTCGCACTCGTTGGTGGCGTATTGGCGGGCGGATTGACCTGCGCATCGGTACAACAATTTGAGGAACTGGCAGAACTACCAGAGCCTCCATTGTTCCTTGGTGTAGTCAGACAGACACCCGTATCAAAACCATCACCGGAGAGAAATTGCGCGGACGGTGGCACGTAGACGCGGACATAATCGGCATAGGTATCGAAGCCGTAGACTGGTCCCGTTTGCTGATAGTTGAGTGTGATCGTCAGATTGTGCGTCGCTCCACCCTGTGTATCCAGCGTCACATTGTCCTGTTCAGTAGTGTGTACATACTGACTGGCCTTACTAATGCTGATATTGGCCTGTACGACCATAAAACCATCATTCTGCGTAAAGCTGCTCATTGCCCCACTATAGCCATGTTGCACCAGCCACTCTTCGGCAACGGGATTAGAGAAGTAGATTTCCAGGTCACGTGCTTGAATGTCTTTGATCGCTCCCTTGACAATCTCAATCAGTTTGCTTGTCGAGAGGTGACGCACACGGTCAAGTAATAGCGAGCCAACCAGTGAGGTAAAGGCTTTGCGTACAGAATGGCTAGTGCTGCCCGTTTTTTGCTGTTCAAGCGCAATCGCGCTATAGTTCTGTTGATAGTAGTGCAGACGATCTTCCAGGTTTTTCGATGTGATGGTTTCGTTATATTCGGCGACATAAATTGGGCCAGTGACATCGAGGATGTGGGCGATAAAGGTGGGCGTAAACGAGATATCGCCATCGACGGGTCCACCGCCTTCATCTTGAAAAACCTGCATGCTCATCTGTGCGGTGGTCGGATAATCGCCAGAGAGATTCGAGTCGCGCAAGCCCCAGTTGCCGAAATTCATCCAATTGCTATATTGAGGCGGAGCCTGTCGCCCAAGCTCGACGCCATTGCCCGCGTAGTCGAGCAGAGCCACATCGCGCAAGCTGAGCGAAGCCATGCGCCCATCCGCAATTTGCAGAATGCCATACTGTCCCGTAAAGCCACCACTGGGACGCAATTCAGCGCGATCCATGGTCTGAATAAGGTAGCGGCGTGTTTGTCCTACACCAAGTAGCCATGAGACTAGACCGATCAGTCCCTGTGCTTGGATGATCGCATTCTGAGCTTTTGGCAGGAGAGGCAAGACACTATTGATTTCGGCTTGCTGTTTTGTGCTGATGGGCAGTCGTTTGAGATCAACCTGATTCATTTGCGTGCGAATATCTTGAATGTAGTAAAGGGCATGGATCATCGCACCATCAATCGCCTGCACATCGGTGGGTGTGATGAGCGGCTTGGTCGAACCACTGGCAAGTGGCGAACCGTGCAAAATATCAGCTCCCAGCATGGCTATTCCACTCATCTCGTCGCCCATGCGCGAGACATCCAGCGCAACCCGCACCAGATGACGGGCCATCATAAGCATATTGCCATAATCAGGTGATACCTGATCGACCAGCGACTGAATATCGGGACGCTCAACAAGAGCCTGCAATTGCAAAAAGTCGCTCTCGGCTTTGCGGAAATTGTGCTGAGCCTCTTGTAATT
>DAICZM010000089.1 GCA_027311145.1 Ktedonobacterales bacterium | reverse complement strand
GTAGACCTTGCTTCACCAGACTATCATCCACTGGCGAAAACCGCTAAAGATGTGGCCGCTGGGGCCGTTTTGCTTAGTGCGCTACTCTCCATCATCATCGGCCTTTTGATCTTCGGGCCACATCTGTGGTATCTGCTGCTACACCAACACCTTTTCTAGTCGACTAAGGCAACGGTGTTTGCGGCTCGTGTGGAGGAAGATCAGGCACGCCCGCGCTCTCGTGTGATGGAAACGAGGCTGATGGCTCCAGGCGTTTGCGCCTGCCCATGGTCACCAAAACCAGGATGATAACCAACAAAGCAAGTCCGAGCAGGACGAGCGTGCCCTCAACGAGAAGCAGGTTGGTCTGTGCCAAGGCAGCAGGGTGTGTCACGACGGTGGGGGTATTGTGCGCTGAGGGCAAGACGGGCGAGCTTGGCTGTCCGAGTGACGTCAACCATTGTTGCTCTAGCTGCTGGCTATCGACCCCGAGGCTTTGTTTGGCAGCCGTGTCAAAATCGATCAGCGGACTATTGAGGGTCTTGAAGAAGGCAGTCATTTTGGCCTGCCCAAAGGTTTGATACATATAGGCAACCAATTGCCAGCTTTCGGCATACGCCAGATAGGCCTGTTGCGTATCTGTAGGAAATGAGCCGGTGATGGTTTTGAGGGGAATGAGCGTATGGCTGCTTAATGCTTGCTGGAAGTAGGCCATCATAGCCGGCTCATGATAGGCTTGATTATAGACCGCGAGACCTTCATTGAACCAGGTAGGGATAGCCAGTGCGCTAGACTCGAATTGTGCAAAAACGAGGTGGGTCATCTCGTGCGGCATATCGCGATTGAGGGCAACATCCTGTAAATCCGCGATGACAAACATAGCTTCACTATATTGTGGATAGGCAATGCCACCAACCCACTCATTGGAATAGGGTTCAATCGCACTAAAGAAATCATTGTGCGAGGCATAAATCCAGATAGTGAGGGGGGCAAGTGGCGCACTGCCCAGATGAGTGCTAATGCGAGCAAGATGTTGCACAGCGAGTTGCAGAATGCCTTGTCCAAAACTGGTTGGTTGGTTATACCAGTGAACTACGACCATTCCTTGTGAGAGCGTTTGCCAGGGGTAGCGGGTATCGGTAACCGTAATCCGCTGTGTCGCGTCGGTGAAGGCATGGCCTGCACTATCCTGGAAAGCCCAGGTATAATCAACAGGCGTACCCACAGGAACAAAAGAATTGAGGGAAAGGCTCTCGCTATCATGCAAGGTGACAGTGTGTGCGGGTTGCGCGACATTGACCGCGTGGTTAGTGCTTTGCGAGCCGCCGTAGATGCCGCCCATCACATAGGACACGTTGAGCGTTGCCGCTGTAATAGTGGCGGAACTATCGGTCGCCGTCACAGAAAAATCAATGGATGTAGAGAATTGAACGTGCGCGCTACGTGTCACCACACTGATGGGTTGAGTATCGGCATGAGCAACAGGAGACATAGGCAGTAGGATGAGAGAACACAGCATAGCCATCAAAACAAGCAATAAAATACGTATGCGGTAGCGGTGCATATGCACCTCCCTCTGACAGAACATCTATTCAATATTGTGGTATAACAGAGCAGGCGCGATGGCAGGGCAGGGCAGAGAGGGCCAAGACCATCGCGGCGATGCACAGCTTATTTGGCGCGACTGACGTATTGGCCGGTGCGTGTGTCAATGCGAACTTTATCACCGGGGTTCACAAACAGGGGAACGTTGAGGATAGCCCCCGTCTCCAGGGTTGCCGGCTTGGTGACGTTGGTCGCGGTATCGCCACGCACACCAGGTTCGGCACTCACGACGCCTAGCTCAACAAAATTGGGGAGTTCGGCAGCGATGATGGTTTCGCCATCGACCAGCAATTCTACGACATCTTGCTCTTTGAGAAACTTGACGGAATCGCCAAGAAACTCTTTGGGCACGGGCTGTTGATCGTAGGTTTCGGTGTTCATAAAGACATATTCGTCGCCGTCCACATAGAGAAATTGCCAGTTCTGATGCTCAACACGCACCTCCTCAATCTCTTCACCGGCACGGAAGCGCTGCTCAATCACACGCCCGGTGCGCATGCTTTTCAGGTTTGTGCGCACGAAGGCGCGCCAGTTACCGGGGCTAACGTGGTGGAATTCGGTGACGATATAGAGTTCGTTGTTAAAGCGTATGACCATGCCGTTGCGAAAATCGGCAGTTGTGATATTACCCAATGGAGTAAGCTCCTCTCTTCTTTTCACGTGACTTCAGGCTGATGCGCATCGAGAAAACACGATTAACGCACTTTATAGGGTTGCGCAGCAGCCAACTAAGAACGGTGTGCCACAAAGATACTCGCGGGCTGGCCGAGTATTACACACACCACTTTTTTCTGCACGAGCCAGCCTTGCTCGCGGATGATGGTTTCCCATAGACGGTCTTCACTGGTGAGCGTGACCAGCACCCCCTTGGGGGCCAGGACGCGCCCAAACTCTTTAATGAGGGCTTGATAGAGCGCGTGATTCTCGGCATGTGTGCCAATCTGCTTGCCAAAGGGCAAATTGGTGACGATGCGCGTGCTACTGGCGGCATCGAGTGGAAGCGCACGCGCATCCCAGGTCTGCCACGTAGCAGAGACATGAGCAGCAGTTGCATTGCGCTCCGCAATGGCGACCGCCTCGCGCCGCTTGTCGCCGCCCAGCAACTGCTCGTAGGGGGCCAGTAAAGCGCGTTCGATCAGAATGGTTCCCGCGCCACACAGTGGGTCAAGGACGACATCATCGTCGGTGGGTTGCGACAACCAGTTAAGGGCGGCAGCCGCGGTCGGGCGCAAGGAAGCAGGCAGGTGTTCATGCTTATACGTTCGATGCCGCATGGTCGCATTGCTCAAACGCGCGCCCAGCAAGGCCTCGCTACCACTGAGCCAGAGCCAAACCTCGAGATCGGCATCGTCCTCGACCAGGTGCATTGTGGACGGGAACACACGCCGCAAGGCATCAATGACGGAGAGACCGGCATCAACGCGCCGATAGCCATGTGTGCCCACCATCTGGCTCACGACACGCCACGTTTTGGCCCGTTTGCCCGTATGCACGCGCCGCCAGAGCAGTAACGCGGTGGCGATATCCGCGCGCAACGATGCGCTATGCAACACACGCAAGGCATCGGGTCCATGCCCCAGACCGGTGATACGCTCTAACATGAAAAAGACATCTTCAACGGTGCGCAAAGCTAGCAGTTTCTCTGGAACCGCCTCGGTTTGAAAAAGGACCATGCCACGCGCAAATTTGACGAGTTGTGCATCTGCAAGCTTGGCACGGATTTCACTAAATGCCAGCGTTTCTAGACCAGGCATCGTCATACAATAAAACGATTTCACTTCCACGTGTAACTTTCCATCACAGCACGGAGCTACGCAAGTAGCTGTGATACGCCCTCGGTATCCTCAACGAATTTTGCCAGGCGTTTCTTTTTAAGATTTTCACGCAGAATCCAGGTGATATCCGCATCACCCCAGGTTGCGCAAGTGCGCATCAGAGCAAAACCCTCTTCAGGATTGGTTGCCGTGACCACGCTGAGCGTATAGCCGAGGCTGCGTTTCAAGATGCGGAAATCTTCATTTTTCCGGTCCTGCGGAACAATCTGATGCAAGCGTTCTAATGCAATACGCTGTATCGCCAGGGCGGCAGCAACCGTCTCTGACGAGACCAGCACCGCAGATTCCGCAACCGATGCGATAGCCGCCCGTTGCTGCAAAACCCCTCCCTCTTTGACAAGAGCGGTAAGATAGAGCAACGTCTCATGGGTGTCAGTGACCAACAAACGTTGGTAGGCGATGGTCACAGCTTCGCGAATACGCCAATAGGAACTACGGGCATAGTGCTTCAACAGCTCGCGGACCTCGGCACGCCAGGGCACATGGACCGCAGCACACGCACCATAGCTGACAATACCACACAACATGACAAATTCTGCGGGTGTGTTGCTCAACACCACTTTACGATTGCCATTAGCAAAGTAATCAAGCAAAGAACGTACAGTTTCAGGATGTGCGGAAACAGCCGTAGCAAGCAAATAGCTCACATCATTGACCAATTCCAGATTAGCACGTGGTCCTGGAAGACGACTATGCTCACGCAAATAAAACTCTAAGGGGCGATAAGTTCCCATCACAGCCCTGTCAACCAGGGAAGCCAGAGTGTCGTGCATACTCTTCCATCCTTACTGTAACGACAACTGCGCATACGTTCCATTTTTCTCAGGCACAGAGCTGAACAGAGCTGAACCCGACAAAGCAAAATAACACTGCATCGTATTTTACCATATCTACTCAAGTGTCGCAGGGCGAAGGCCTGGAATCGGTGAGTAGTATCATGGCGGGATGGCAGGAGATTACATTGACGTAAACGTTAAACTTATGCTATACTACAGACAATGATGGTACGAAATAACTGAAATGTTTAGAGAGAGGGTCACAATGGTTGCGACGGACGAGCAACAGCAGCAAGCGGCAGTGCCGAGTGACGATGCCGCTCTTTTCACTATCGAACAGGTGGCCACCCGCACCGGCCTGACTAAACGCACCTTGCGCTACTATGAAGAGGTCGGCTTGCTGCCACCAACGGGGCGCACGGAAGGTAATTATCGCCGCTATGCCGAACAAGATATCCAGCGACTTGAGCGCATTAAGGAGTTACGCGATCTGCTCGGCTTCTCGTTGGGCGATATTCGCAATCTGCTGCAAACAGAAGATGAGCGTGGGCAGATCAGAATGGCGTACCGCCAGGAAACCGATACTGGGGGCAAAATTGCCCAACTGGAGCGTTCCGATGAGTTGACGCGCACCCAACTTCAGATGATCGAGCAGAAATTACAGGGCTTGAAGCAGATGCGAACAATACTCGTCGAGCGTCTTGCACGCCATGAGCATCTCAAGGCGGAACTACTCAACGCGCAACGCACGCAATCCGAACAGCAATGATAGCCTCTTTTGCGCAGCAGGCAACGGATGGGCACATCGATCATTTAGTAGTGCTTTTTCTTGTATTCACGAACAGGTCTGGACGAATATGCAAACGCTTCCCAACCAGGAACAAGGCAGAGAAATCGCCTTCCCGGTAACAATAAACGAATTTAAAAAACCACACAAAGGCTTGCTACGCGCCTTTACGGCTTTACGCCATCGAAATTTTAGTCTTTTCTGGTGGGGCCAACTGATCTCGCTGATCGGGACATGGATGCAGTCTATTGGGCAGGCATGGCTGGTCTTGCAGTTGACACACAGTGCATTGCTGCTTGGTGTCACGGGGGCTTTGCAGTTTTTGCCTGTATTGCTCTTTGCGATGTTTGGGGGGGTGTTAGCAGACAAGCTGCCCAAAAGACGGGTTTTGCTCTTTACGCAATCTTTTGCGATGGTGCAGGCAACGGTTCTCTGGCTACTCGTGTTTACCGGTTCAGTGCAGCTCTGGCATGTAATGGTGCTAGCAACGCTGCTCGGCACAACCAACGCCCTCGATATGCCAACGCGGCAGGCCTTTGTGGCCGAGATGGTTGGACGTGAAGACTTACCCAATGCAGTTGCGTTAAACTCTTCAATTTTCAACATGGCGCGCACAGTTGGGCCTGGTCTCGGCGGCCTGATTATTGCCTGGCTTGGCATTGCGCCACTCTTCTTGCTGAATGCCTTCAGTTTTATTCCAGTCCTCATTGGGTTAGCACTGATTGACATTACAAAGTTGCATGCCGCGCACCATGTGCAGCAGAAACAGAAGACGTGGCAGAGCTTGCGCGAGGGCGTGCATTATATTCGCACGACGCCCTCGGTTCTCCTGATTATCGCGGTCATCGGCATTGTCTCGCTCTTTGGCATCAACTTTAATGTGATTTTGCCACTCTTCGCCACGGACATTCTGCATGTGGGAGCGACAGGCTTTGGCTTCATCTCGTCGGCCTTTGGCTTTGGCTCACTGCTATCGGCCCTCTGGCTGGCGTGGGGCAACAAACGTCCCCATATTGCCCCGCTTTTAGTGTGGGCGATTGTCTTCAGTGTAGCGGAAGGCGTTTTTGCCATTTCGCACCTCTATACGATCTCGCTAGTGCTGATTGCGGCAGTGGGGTTTGCACAAATTGCCTTCTCGGCAATGTCCAATACGGCATTGCAGACCGTGACACCAGATCATCTGCGTGGTAGAGTAATGAGTGTCTATATGGTCGTGTTCGCGGGTAGCACGCCGATTGGCAACCTGTTTACCGGCATATTGGCCCACCTCTTCGGGGCATCTATCGCCTTACTGACGGGGGCAATCTTCAGCCTCATCGCTGCTATCAGCGGTTGGATACTACGTAAGCCGGCGGAGAAAAGTGTTGCAGAATCAAGCATCCTTACGAATGACGAGTAATTGGTCGCTCTCAGCCCTCACGATTGCTGACCAGCAATAGCATATCACCGTGAGTGAGCAGTTGCTTACAGACAGCACGGTGGGCGCAGCAGGGCGTCTCTATTGGTCACAGGCTGAGCGAACGGGCCTCGTGTTAGGTTTTTCACAGCACGCAAATGTTCTCAATCAAGAGACACTGGAACGCCTGCAACTGCCCATTTATCACCGCCGGGCCGGTGGGACGGCCGTGCTAGTTGGTCCCGACCTGCTCAGCCTGGATGTCATCTTGCCGACCGAGCATCCCCTGATTCTGCCAGATGTTGTCGAGTCATACCGCTGGTTCGGTGAAGCGTGGGTGGCGGCCTTGCACACACTCGGCATGCAGACGCGCATCGTACCGCCAGCAGAGGCGCATGCTCAACGCGCATTACGTAAACAGGCAGAGACGCAGGCATACGAGTCGCTGCTGCACCGAGCTTGCTATGGCACACTTTCAGCGTATGAAGTGGTGTCTGGCAAGCGCAAAGTGGTGGGGCTGGACATGGTTCGTCGCCGCGTTGGCACATTGCTTCAGGCCGGTGTGCTACTGCACTGGGATACAGAACTGCTGGCACAACTGCTTGGACAGACCGACGAAGAGCAACAACACTTGCGCACGGGATTATTTGAACGCGCGATTGGGTTAGATGTATTAGTGGGACGTAGCGTGACAGCCCAGGAAGTTATCAGCGCATTTGAGCGCGTGCTGCTTTCACCCACAGCGTGATTTGCACGCAGTCTCTATCATTTGAAGAGAAAATAATCATTGGAGAGAGGTTTTTACCGATGGGAGATAGAAACGCATCTGGTGCATTACAGGTTATTACCACACCAGATTACGAAGCAATGGTCATTGGAGCGCATCCTGATGACGATGATTTTGGAGCGGGGGCAACCAGTGCGCTCTGGGTCAAGCAGGGGAAAAAAGTGGTGTGGGTGGTGATGACCGATGGCACGGAAGGCAGTGAGGTTCCCAGTTTCAAGGACACCGAACTGATGCTGCTACGCGAGCAGGAGCAACGGATGGCATGCGAGGTCTTGGGTGTGCAGGCAGTCGAGTTCTTGCGCTTCCCCGACGGGCATCTGGTCAATAACGAGGCAGCGCGTAAAGCGATTGTGCGTCTCATTCGCCAGTATCGCCCGCGTGTCATCTTCACACATGATCCAACACAGCACTTTTTCGCCCCCGACCCAGATGAGAAGCCAAACGACACGGCGTATCTCAATCATCCCGATCATCGCGCAACGGGCAATATCGTGCTAGATGCTATTTTCCCCTACGTCGGCAATCCGCGCTCGTATCGTGAGTTGCTGGCCGAGGGCCTACCACCCTACAAGGTTCACGAGCTGTATCTCTATGCGACATCGCAAGTCAATACGTATGTGGATGTCACAGACAGCATTGAGATCAAAGGCAAGGGGTTGCTCAGTCACGCCTCACAGTTTGGCCCAGAGGCCGAGATGGTCAAGCGTGTGCGAGAACGGGCGGCCAGCATCGCACAAGAGGCCAAAGAGAAAAAAGGGCTTGACATGCAGTTTGCCGAGGCATTCCGCCGTATCAAGCTGTATGTGCCACCGCAGCCAAAGGAAGAAGGCACAGGGGCGTAGAGAGGAAAAGGGCGAGAGCAGTCGCAGGAATTGCTCTCGCCTGTGCAGCGGGGATAAGCGGATAGCATATTAGCTGGTTGGCGTGACTACTGCGGCAAAACCGACCCAGTACTTGAGAAAGTTGGCACGTGTAAATGACTGGATGTTCAGGCGCGAAGAATCGGCGATAAAGACGGTGGTGCTGTTACCACCCGTTACCACCAACAGATGCCCGCCAGACCAGAGAGCGGGCGGAAACCCCACAATGACGGGTCGGCCACTATTGGCGATATTGATGACATCGTCCAATGAGGCATGGGCGGGCCAGTAGGTCTGAAAACCAAAACGCGCAACGGTATTCTCAATGCCAACAGGTTCCAGCAGGCCCAGGTCGGGGGTGATCTCGTGGATGGCAGACTCCACACTCAGCACATCGGCGACGCGATAGTGATGCCCATAGGCATTGATGACCTCCGCCATGGCAGCGGTTGAACATGTCGAATACGACCAGGTGTTATACTGCTGAGTGGAAGCATATTGCGCGGGGTCCAGCTGATAAATACGCTTCAGGGCGGCAGAAGCACCAAGCAGCCCCGTAAAGACTTGTTTCACCTGTGTGGATGATGTGGTGGTGACTGGTTGCGCGGCAGCAGCAGCGGCGTCGGGCCAACTGGCCGCCACGACCATATTATTGCCCGGTAAGACCTGATGCAGCGAGTACAGACCAAAGAGGAACAACGAGAGCATAATGAGGATGATCCCTAGCCAGGGCGTTTTTGTGATGCTTATCTGCATACTGGCTTGCCCTGCTCTTCTCAGACTGTCTTGCGCCACATAGCCATTTTGCCGCCTGCGCCGCTGCTCTTCAGTCAGTCGTACTTGGCGTATTTCTTGGGTCGACGATTGGGCTGGCGTGCGCCCCATTTGGCGTATTTCTTGGGTCGACGATTGGGCTGACGTGCGTCCCGTTTGGCGTGGATAGGGTTGTCGGCCATCAGACGCGCGCTCATTTGTAAAACGCGGCTCTCTGCGAGATCGTAGCTCTGCTACACTATCGCGCTGCTGCATCTGAGTGCGCACAGACAGCCACCAGCCGACGAGCATCAGGATACAGGCAATACCAAACAACGCCAGCAGGAGAAAGAACATGCACCGCTCCAATCCTAGTTTGACTACACCACAACCAATATGCTGCCGAGCAGCTATCAATGATCTCGCCATCTACTGGCGTTCTCTTCGCCAAGTTAAATGTATCGTTGTTAGTATGCATCATGACACATGCAGATTGCAAGACCCACGCTTATCACAAAACGATAAACATACCGATGACAGAAGACTGGCAATGATATATGATAGATGAGAGCAGAACACACCTGCATTTTGCTAGAAGAGAAATGAGGAACCAGCATGTATATTTATTATGTCCTGCGTGGCACGCGCAACACGGCCCCCGTAGA
Organism: Ktedonobacterales bacterium; assembly: GCA_027311145.1. Classification (GTDB taxonomy): domain Bacteria; phylum Chloroflexota; class Ktedonobacteria; order Ktedonobacterales; family Ktedonobacteraceae; genus DTNP01. Next base: position 3,565 of record DAICZM010000089.1, on the reverse strand, counting down.
GCAAGAGGGGGACATTACAGAGGAGCTTTTCCCAGGGGTAGATTTAGGGGATGGGCCAATCCTGATTAGCACCATCACGCAGCAGATGCAGACGGAGGGTGAGACGGCCATGTGGGAAGAATGCGATCTCACCGATTCTTTTTTCAATCGCGAGGACCCCTATATTTTCTTTCATAATCGCTGGCTACGGCGTGCAGAAACCCCCTGGCGCAAAGACCGCAACAACTAAACCGCTGCATGGATGACAGGAAATAGCTATGCCTACACTTGCCGGATGGATTACAGGCGAACAGGTTTCAGCCGAAATCATCGACCAACTCTTAACTGCCATGAGCGCGGTCTTGGAACGTCATGGCGGCCAGCCTGCGCGCACAATCTCGCCAGGGGCGGGCCTGATCGCCTTCGCTGATACGGCCTATGCCATGCAGCGCAACGATGAACCGCCCGTGTTGGACTGGGTTCCAGATCGCCGCACGCTTGTCTATCGGCGTCCACTCTCAGGGGCACACGCCCTGTACTACATAGAAAACTGGCCAGCCGAGGGCAACCTGCTCTTTGCCAGCGAGATCAAGGCACTGCTCGCCGCTGGTGTGCCACGCCATCTCTCCCTACCTGCCCTGGATGCCTTGCACCGCTACGGCTTTATTCCCGCGCCCTTGACGGCGTTTCAGGATATCCAGGTCGTGCCTGCTGGCTCTATTTTGCGCTGGCAACACACGAAGCTAGTGGTGAATGCATCCACCGAGTATCGCCTCGATGAGACGCTCACCGCTGCGGATATCCATGAGCAGCTCTTCGAGCAGTTGCGCCATGTCAGTGCGGGGCTGCTGCCACCACACGAGCAACTCATCGCCCTGACTGACGGAGCGGCTCCCTCCGTGCTAGCAACTACGCTGGCCGGGCAGAACAGTGAGTTGCCTTTCCTGCTCGCCTCTTTTGGCTATAAGCAAGGGCGTGGGCAGAAATACTGGCATGCACTCGAACAGGTCGCGGCTAGCTGTCAGCATCCCTTTCTCTCGGTGGCTGGTGTCGATCAACTAGCTTACTGGCAAGCCGCACTGACAGAGCTTGAAGCGCCCGCTACCGATACGCTGCCACTCGCGCTCCATCAACTCATGCACACCGTTGCCGCCGAAACAGGGGCACGCGTCGCCGTGACTGGGCTGGGAGCCGCATACCTACTGGCCGCCTTCCAGTTTCCGACCCTTTTAGAGGCGGGAACGGCGGGAACGGACGATATACTGACACGCTATCGGCGCAGCCTGACCACAGAGAGCAGCTTGCCGCTCTGGTCACGGGAGACGCAAGAGCGCATGAGCAGAGAAAATGCATGGGAGACGACACACCATGCGCGCAAGCTGGCCTTTAAGGCGGCTAGCTATCAGACAGCAGCGCAGGCTCATTACTATCTTGATCTCCATCTCCGCCTGCCTGATTATCAGACGGGCCAGGCCTTTCAGATTGCCACACAAGAGCGCATCGCCTTGCGCTCGCCCTATCTGCATCACGATATTCTCGCGCTGCTGAGCCGCCTACCAGCCCAACTTGCCAATGGCACGCCCAGAGAGTTGGTGCTAACTCAACTGTTGCGACATCACTTTCCGCACATTGCGACGGCACACGCACCACTTGCGCTAAGATTGCCCATGCAGGCATTGTTTCAGAGCGGCAAAGACGAGCTATTCCAGCAGACACTCTCACCAGAAGCATTACGCGCAACGGGATTATTTGATGCAGAAAGCGTAAAGAAGCTATTAAAGCAGAAGCAGGTGTGTCGTGAACTAATTTTTGTGTTCACGACGCAATTGTTTTACCGCATGTTTGGAATAGAAGATTTTAAGACGAGAGGTTAATGATACGATTTGTTTGACATTATGTTTCTCTCTCGCAAACAGGGGCAAGGCAAGGCTGCGTTGCCCCTGTTTGCGAGAGAGTGTGTACTAGTCCTGCGCGGTAGAGTAGGCTCCAAAGCGCGAGCGCAAGACCTTTTTGTCGAATTTGCCAACACTGGTCTTGGGCACGGCATCGATGAACGCCACATCGTCAGGCAGCCACCACTTGGCAACCTGCGGACGCAGGAACTCGATAATCTCCTCTTTAGTGATCTTGCCCTCAAATTCGGGTTTGGCCACCACACAGGCCAGCGGTCGCTCCGACCACTTGGCATCGGGAATGGCAATCACACAGGCCTCGAGCACTTTTGGATGACCCATTATTAGGCCCTCTAGCTCGACTGAGGAAATCCATTCGCCGCCCGATTTCACCAGGTCTTTTGTGCGGTCCACCAGTTGGACGATGCCATCCTCGTCAACGGTGGCAACGTCGCCCGTGCGCAGCCAGCCATCAGCAAACTTTGTCCGGCTGGACTCCTCGTCGTGGTAGTACATGCGCGCAATCCAGGGACCACGCACCTGTAACTCGCCGTATGAGGCATTGTCCCAGGGAACTTCTTGTCCGCTATCGATATTGACGACACGGAACTCGACGCCCGGCAACATCGTTCCTTGCTTGGCACGCACGCGGAACTGCTCTTCCTGCGACCACGCTTCTTGATGAGCGCGCAGATTGCACAACGAGGCAAGCGGCGATGTTTCGGTCATACCCCAGGCATGGACAATAGAGATATGGTTGCGTTGGAGATTCTCGATCAAGGCTCGCGGCACGGCGGAGCCGCCGCAGTAAATGGCGCGCAGATGGGGAAATTTCAGCCCTTCGCGCTCGACGACAGAGACCATCCCAATCCAGATGGTCGGCACACCACTAGCTACCGTAACCTTCTCGTCGATCATCAGATGGGCGATTCGGCGCGGGTCCATGAAGCGTCCGGGGAAGACGAGGCGCGCTCCCACCATCGCTGCCGCGTGCGGTCCGCCCCAGGCATTGGCGTGGAACATTGGCACGATGGGCAACAGGCTATCACGCTCTGCCAGGGCCATCCCATCAGCCATAGCGATGGCCATGGAGTGCAGATAAATCGAGCGGTGGCTATAGACGACGCCTTTGGGGTTGCCTGTTGTGCCAGAGGTGTAGCACATGGCGGCGGCGGCGTTCTCGTCGAGCGTAGGCCATTGATAGCTTGTTGGTTGGCCGCCAATAAAGGTTTCATAATCGACAGAGGGTTGAAGTTTGCCGGTAGCGTTGGGAGCATCGCCCATAATCACATACAGCTTCACGGTCGGCAACTGGTCAGAGAGTTTTTCTAGCATGGGGACCAAATCGCCATCGACAAAAACAATTTTGTCTTGCGCGTCATTCACAATATACACCAATTGCTCAGAAAAAAGGCGAATGTTGAGCGTATGCAAAACCGCACCCATGCAAGGGATCGCATAATACAGCTCAAAATGGCGATAGGTGTTCCAGCCAAAGGTGGCGATACGATCGCCATCCTGCGCCCCGGCCTGCTTGAGCGCGTTCGCCAATTGGAAGACACGTGTGCCCCAATCGGCATAGGTATACCGATGGAGTCCATCATCTGTCTGCGTTACGATCTCCCTGCGACGAAACATGGTTGTGGCACGCTGAAACGGGTGCTGTAATGTCAGGGGAAAGTCCATCATCAGAC
>DAICZM010000088.1 GCA_027311145.1 Ktedonobacterales bacterium | reverse complement strand
CCCATGAAGCAGCGGTCATTCGCGAATTTCTGGCCGCTGAAGTTAGCAAGGGCATTGTGCGTGTGGATGAGTATGCCTTGTTACAAAACTCGTTTCAGCGCACAAGGCAAGAACGTTCGGTTTTGTGGCGTTCTGGTATTAAACAATGGTTGCGTGTCAAAGCTTTGTATCAAACCGAGATTGGCCTGGCATTTCGTAAATGGCATGTGAGCATGGGCGATAAGCCAAAGTTGGGCTATCGTCAACCAGAGGATGCCTATCGCCAACGGATCAAACGTTTGCGTCAAGAAATCGCTACCGCAGGAATACAGGGCATGCGCCAACAGTAGCTGCAAAAACTGTGTGATGCAATAGAGGATCGATGATCTATTGTATCACACGATGTGATGTGATGTGATGTGATGTGATGTGGGTATCTCCGTATGTTGTGATACGTTTGTGATGGTGTCATCTTTGCATTGAGATGCGATTGTGAGCGAGGAGAGGTACGCTTAGGTAGAGTAAGATATTTAAGTGTGTTTTAATCTTTTTGAGTATTTTGTAGTGCGTTCACAGTGTTGATCATAGGCAATAAAGGGGTGGCATATGTCAGAAAACGCATTATTCACGCGCTTTCAGCAACGGCTAACGACGCTTGGTGGTGAATGCCACTATGCACACAACCTTGATGAGGCGGCACATATTATTGCCGATCATCCAGCACTGGCACAGCACCAACTGGTTACGCCACCCGGGTTTTCAGAGTACCAACCCTGGGGTGCAATTCTAGAACCATTGTTTAGCATGGGTGTGCGCATGCGCGTTGCGGGTAGTGTTGCGGCTATTGCTGATGCGGCAGCGGGTCTTTCGCAAGCGGTGTTGGCTGTCGCAGAGACCGGTTCGGTAATGATCGCGGAAAATTCACTAGAGGCAAGAAGCGTGAGTATGCTTGTCTTGACGCATTTTGTGTTAGTGAGTGAGCATGATTTGGTCGCGATGTTAGATGATGTTGGTGAGCGGTTGCAGCAATTAACTAAAGCGGGTCCAGAGCAGCGTCACTATATTTCGCTTATCACGGGTCCGAGCCGTACTTCAGATATTGAACGTGTTTTGACTATCGGTGTGCAGGGACCGAGGGCGTTGTGTGTGATTATTGTAGGGGTGTGAGCAAGCACGCCTCACCCTCATAACCAGCTTTGTTTAATGTAGGCATACCATTGAAAATCATCGATGATAGGGGGCGCGGCCATGCTTGACGAGAAGCCTTCTGTACAGTTATCAACGCATCAGACTGCATTACCCACAATAGCGCATGAAGAGAAGCCATTTGCGGCACGCTATACACAGGCATTGGCAGATCAGAACTTACATGGTGCATTGGCGCGCTTCGCTCCTGCATGGCGTGCTTCGCGTGCGGCAGCCTTTGATGTGGAAGAACACGATTATGGGAGCGCGTATAGTTTTTCTGCCTTGCGTGCGCGTTTGCATGAGGCCAAGGATAGCGCGATTGCGCACCAGGAGGAACTGGTCGCGCAATTTAAGGAGCAAGCGAAGGCGGCTGGGGCCATTATTTTTGAGGCGCGCACAGCAGAAGAGGCAAACGAATATATTTATTACCTCTGTTGCAGCAAAGAGATTGATCTGGTGGTCAAATCGAAAACGATGGTCAGCGAAGAGACCGAACTCAATGCCTATCTAGAGGCGCGTGGCATCAAGGCAGTAGAGACGGACCTGGGTGAGTGGGTGGCGCAACTCGATCACGAGCGGCCTTCACATATGGTGATGCCAATTATTCATAAGACGCGGCAACAGGTGGGGGCGATTCTCAGCGAAGCGATTGGACGCGAAATCTCACGCGAGGATATTGGTGAGCAGGTTGCGGTTATTCGCACGGCGCACCGCGAAGCCTTTATGACAGCGGGCATGGGTGTGAGCGGAGCGAATATCTTGATTGCCGAGAGTGGAACTGTTGTCATCGTGACAAATGAAGGCAACGGGCGCATGGTCACATCGTTACCGCCTGTGCATGTGGTGATGGTCGGCTATGATAAACTGCTTGCCACTTTTGCTGAGGCGATGACCCAACTTCGTCTATTAGCGCGCAGTGCGACCGCGCAGCCAATTACCAGCTATACCACCTTTATGACGGGTCCCTCGGTTCCTGGTCACGAGATGCATATCGTGCTAGTAGATAATGGACGCAGCGAGATGCGCGCAGACCCACGTTTCAAAGAGGCTTTGCGCTGTATTCGCTGTGCCGCCTGTGCCAATATCTGCCCGGCCTATCAGCAGGTGGGTGGGCATGCTTTTGGGTATATCTATAGCGGTGCGATTGGGCTGGTTGTCACGCCCTTTCATCATGGCCTGGATGCAGCGGCAGGCCCACAAAGCCTGTGTGTTAGCTGTAATGCTTGTGAAACAGTCTGTCCAGTCGAGATTCCGCTGGCGAACCTGATTCTGGATGTGCGCAGCCGCGTGACACAGAAAAAAGGTCTGCCCTGGATGAAAAAAGTGGTTTTTGGGGCGATGGCGCGTCCGTTGGTGTTTGACGCGGCGGCAAGGTTTGCTAGCATCGGACAATGGCCCTTGACACGCGGTGGAAGTCTGATTCGCACGCGCAATTTTGGTTTGCTGGCGCATTTGCCCGTGATGCGTGATCTGGCAACGTTGGCAAGCTGGCGCAGCCTCCCGAGTTTTGCGACGAAACCGCTGCGGGACCGCGTGAAGCATCGGCCTATATCTACGCGACCAACAATCATGACCGTGTGCTATTTTGCGGGTTGTATCACTGATCGCATGTATCCAGAGATGGGAGAGGCCATTATCACGGTAATGGAGCGTAGTGGGGTGCAAGTTGTCTATCCGCAAGAGCAAAACTGCTGTGGCCTGATTGCGCTCAACTCTGGCGACCGCGAGAATGGGGCAACGATGGCGCATCAGACAATCGCGATGCTTGAGAAGACCTTGCGGACAAGCGGAGCGCAATACATTGTCAGTGGCACGACCAGTTGCGTTGTTGCGATAGTGCAGGATTACCTCAAGCTGTTTGAGGAGCGGCACGAGACAGAATGGCTCAGGCGCACGCAAAGCTTAGCCGCGAAGATTATGGACTTTGCGAGCTTCTTGGTCACTGTGTTGTTGCCGCGTAGTGTCAAGTTGCCTGTGCGCAAAAACGGTCAGCGTGAGACGGTGACATACCATGACTCGTGCCAGTCGTGCAATAATCTGGGTTTGCATGATGAAGCGCGACGTATCATCACAGATATGTTAGGTTTGGAACTGCGCGAGATGCCCGACTCAAATGTCTGTTGTGGTTTTGGCGGTTCTGTCTCAATCGAGCGGCCTGATCTCTCGCAGCGTATTTTAAAGAATAAGCTGGACAACGCTGAAAGTACTAGAGCGGACGTGATCGTGGGTGATAACCCAGGTTGTTTGATGCATATACGTGGTGGAGCGGATGCCAGTCGCCGCCCTCAGCGTGTGCTGCATCTGGCGCAGTTGATCGTGGAACATCTGGAGTGATTTGGGCCTGTCTAAAAAGTGAGGGCGGAAACACAAGCATGCCAAAGCAACCCACCGATTTTCAATGCTATAAAAATGTGGGCAACAGCAAGAGCGTCTAAGCAAGTGTGCCTGCTTAGCGGGGCGCAATTGAACGCTGGGATTCTTGCATATGATGGGCCATTTTTTCATGTGGGTCTGTGCTATGGCTATGCGGATCGGTATGAATAATGGCATCTGAGAGGCCCTTAATAGCATGAAACAGGCGATGACGGACCTCTTCAGCGATATCGTGCGCCTGTGCCAAGGTCATTGTAGCTTCGACCTCAATGTTGAGCGAGACATGCAGTGTATGACCAACCCAACGGGCACGAATATCGTTGACCTCTTCAACCGCAGGAACGCCGCTGGCCAGTTCATAGATTGAGGGCACAATGTGTGGGTCAACGGCATCGAGCAGGCGTTGCAGCACGCTTTTTGCAGTAGAGTAAACAACGGTCATAATAACAATGGTGATGACGAGGCCCGCAATAGGGTCTGCGATGCGTGCGCCCAGCGCGACACCAATTAAGCCAACGAGTGCTGCGAGTGAGGTTAAGCCATCAATGCGTGAGTGCTGCCAATCGGCAATCAGTGGCACACTATTAATGCGTTTGCCCACCGAGATTTTGTATTGTGCCAGAGCCTCGTTGCCAATAATACCAACAACTGCCGCTACCATACTCAAATAAATTTGCGTTGGTGTTGTGCCACTGGTCAGCTTGATAATCGACTCGACGGCACTGGCAGCCGCGCTGGCAATGATGACCAGCACGATAAAGATGCCAGCCAGGTCTTCGGAGCGATAATAGCCATACGTGTAGCGTTGGTTGGCGGCGCGTGTGGAAAGACTAAAGGCAATCCAGAGCGCGACCGTTGTCAACACATCTCCGCTATTGTGTAAAGCATCGGCGAAGAGACCCGCGCTTCCCCCAATCATTGCGATAATAAACTGGATAATCGAGACGAATAACATGCCCGCTGTCGAAATTTGTACGGCGCGTAGGCCGATCTTATTGTTGTATAACTCAGCATTGACCTGTCCATGCTCATGCCCATGTCCGCCATGTTCATGACCGCCGTGATCGTCGTGGTCGTCGTGACCATGATGGTCGTCGTGGTCATTGTGGTCGTCGTGGGCATGAGCGTGATCGTCGTGGTCATTGTGGTCGTGCCGGTGGTTCTGCATTGCGTTTGCGCCTTCCTCGCTCGTTGAACGACAAATTAAGTAGTGCTTTCTCTATTATACGGAATTTTGTTTGTCAATGGGATCTATTCATACGTCAAAAAAAGCCAGCTAGGCCATATCCTTTGTGCTATAGGCGATTGTGACGTAAAATGGGCGTAGATCGAGGAATTGAAGAGGTGTTCTGCCTATTTTTTTGTTTGCTACAACTTTGAGCATAGCTCGTTCGTCTAAACTGATAGAAATCGTCTTTTTATGATTGAAATGGCACATGGAACAATTTGTTGATTACTATGCCGTATTAGGCATTGATGCGGATGCATCGCATGAGATAATTAAAAGCGCGTTCAAGAAACTGGCATTGAAATATCATCCAGATGTGTACAAGGGTGATGATGCAGCGGAACGTATGCGTGTGCTGTTGAAAGCCTACCAGACGTTGAATGATGTGGAACAGCGCAAGAGCTACGACAAGCAGCGGGCAGAGCATGTGCTAGATGGGCATCATGGGCAGTCGCAGCAGTCACCGCAGTCATCTGCCCAAACGCAGCGACAGAGCACGCGTCCGCCAGCGGCTGCCCGGCGCGACCGTAGTCGCCACTACGCTTTTTCCGATATTCGCGATGGTATTCCCGTGGGAGTTGATCTTGTGGACGTGCAGTATACGCTCACTCCACTTGAAAGTGAAACGTTGCGTCACCGGGGTTTGTTGCGTGGAGTGCTGGCGAAAACTGCTGAGGGAGAATATTACTGTCATCGTTGTCGCCATCACTGGACGCCAACCCCAGCGCGTGGGCGTGGCATGAGTGAAAAGCTGAGCTTGCCGCATGTCTGCCCCAAATGCCAAGCGGCTGACTGGAGCGAGTATCTGCTCTTGCGTTGCATCCATTGCTGTGCGATATTTGAAAGTGAGCAGATTCGCTACAAAATTGGATCGTACTCCTATGGTAACAATTTAGCCAGCGAACTCTGCCCGCCTTATGAATTGTTTCCGCTCTGTCCCTACTGTGGAACCGCCCATTGGTGTCCGACGGAAGAGAGCCGCGTGGAGGAATTGCGCGTACAAGTGGCCCGTCGTGCGGCTTCGCGGCGTATGCTGATGATGAGTTTGTTGGTGGTGGCTCTCGTGGTGTGTGGTGTGGTGGCTCTCAGCGTTTGGCATTAAGATCGCTGTCCTATGTGGGAGTATCCTAAAAAAGCAGCAAGGCCACGCTGCCTCGGATGAGACAGGGAGCCTCGTGGCCTTATGCTGCTTTAGGGTTTTTCAGTTGTTTGCGTTGCTCACCTTTGTAACGCTGCCGGTCGAGCCATTGAAGATCACTGTAACCTTGACGGCCTGGTTGGCTGGGATGGACTGTGCGTTATTATTGAAGTCACCCAGGTCTGCACCGCTACCGATCTGGAAGCTGAAGGTCTGGTTGCCAACGGTAAAGTGGATCATATTGTCGGAACCAAGTGCGCTGTTCGTGACGCCCTGATACTCAACGGTGGTCTGTGTGGCCAGGTCGCCGCTATCTGGAATGCCAAGCTTTGCAGCCATAAAGGAGCCATCAGTATTTGTATTGGCCGTGACCTTCAATATCTGGCCTGCTGTTGGCTGTGTGCCATTCATGTCGGTGAGGTCGGTTTGCCCATTGACGATGTTCATCGAGAGGTTCTGACCATTGGGCAAGGCGACGACGAGTGTGTTGCCATTGACGCTCTGCACTTTGCCAACGAATTTGATATCGCCTTGCTGCACCTGTCCATTGCTCTCAGGCGTACTCATCCCCGGTGTGCCGCTCTGGTCTTCCTGTGGGTTTGTGCCTGAATTGATTGTGTACGAACTACCATTTTGGGTGACCTGGACGCTATAGACCTTGCCAAGCTGTGACTGGATAGCGGTAATCTGCTGGTCGCTCAGACCGCTGACGGTGAACTGTTGCCCATTGACATTCAATGTGACGCTGTGATTTGTTGCATTGACTGCTTGTATCGAGCCAGTGATGGTAATGCTACCACTCCCTGTGCTTGTGCCTGCAACCCCTGCGCATGCCGAGAATAAAACCATAACAAAGAGACTGGCAAGACAGACAAGACCGATTTTGATACGCTGCATAAGAGATTTTTTCATTGTTCTGCTCCTTTTTATGTAATACCTGTGATACCTGTTCTCGAAACTTTTTGAGAACGTGCGTTTCTTGTTATTGCTAAGTGTACATGACCTGTACTGCGAAGACTATGTGCTAAGGCACTCTTTACCTGTGATGTGCTTCACTCGTTTGACGCAAGCTGGTTTCAGACAGATTTTGGAGAGAATGCTTTTCAATTTGAGTAACTGTGATATAATATTGAACAGATTGTAACGCTAAGGTATAGGGAACGCATTGATAAAAGCGACACTGCGTCAGAATTGCAACAAAACCAGATTGGAAAAATTCGGGCAAACAGCGTTTAACTGATAAAGAAAAGATACTTACGAATGTCGTATTGAAAGAGCATCTATGGAAACGAAACGTTGCCCCTATTGTCATAAATTGGTCCGTGCGGATGCTTCAACGTGTAGCCGTTGCGGGCATACATTTGTGTCGAGTAAGCCAATAGTGCAGCTCTCGGATGTGTCTACGCCCTCGGTTCCGCCCGCATCGCCGCATCGTGCTGGGCACTACTCTGGTCTCCACCCAGAGGACCAGCCTTACCAATCAAGTATGATTGCGATACAACATCCGCCTACTCCTGAGCAAGATGGACGGCGTCCATTGCGTGGCGAGCCGCAACAGATTGTTTTACCCGCACCCGCACCTGCTCCGCATACGCCTTTGCCGGTCCACGCATTAGATGAGCTACCCCCTCCCGAAACTGCTCGTGTGCAGGCACAAGCGGTGCCCATCCTGTTTGACGCGCCTGTTGTTCCTGCAACCCCTGCACCGCTTTATGTTGGCTCGGCTCGACCATCGCGGCCAACATCCTCCTTGCTCTTTTCGCGACGTGCCATTCCTGTTTTGCTGGCTCTCTCCGCTGTCTTCTTTTTGCTGGCCAGTGGTATTCTGGGGTTTATCTTTATTAAAAAGCAGACAGCCGTAGCTGTAACTACGCTGGTAGCAACGCCTAATACTTTGCGTGTGGGTGATACTTTCGCGCTAAGCGGCAATGGTTTTGGCGCAAACAGCGATATCAGTTTTACTTATGATGCTGATAAAATCATTGTAGATGGCAGTGGGCAGCATGCCTTAGGGGCACGAACTGATGCGCAAGGAACATTTAGCGTCAAGATTTCCGTGCCGAGTACGTGGATCACAGGCGATCACTCTGTGCATGCTACCGACACGGCAGACAAACTGAGCGTTTCGACACATGTGACGGTCCAGCAGGCTCCCAGCGCACCACCACATCTGCAATTATCGGTAGCACAACTTGACCTGGGCAGCAGTGAATATCAAGGCAGCATCACGCTCAATAATACTGGGGGCGGACAGGTTATCTGGCAAGCCAGCAGCGATGCGAGCTGGCTGACGGCAACCCCGACCAACGGTACGTTTAATGGGCGTGCGCTGGTGACGATTACTGTCAATCGCAGTGGACTGACCCCGCAGAACTATGGCTCCCACCTGATGTTTAAGGCACAGGGAAGCACGGATACGCTGATACTGACTGTGGTAATGACCGTCAAGCCTACTCCGGCAACGCTGAATATCTCAACATCGGCCCTTTCGTTCTCAAGTATTGTGGGACAGAGTGCGGGTAGCCAGACCATTACAGTGCAAAATAGCGGGGGAACTGCATTGAACTGGAGCAGTGTGGTTACGACAGGTGATGGTTCGGCATGGCTCGCGGTGACGCCTGCTTCCGGTCGGCTTGCTCCCAATACGAGTGCGATTCTTGTCGTGGATGCGCAGACGCAGCAATTAGCGGTAGGCCAGTACAGCGCGACGATCACCTTTGCAGGTGGTGTCGGTGCGCAAATCGTGGTTTCGTTGAATGTGTTTGCGCCCGGCAATCTGACGATTTCGTCGGCACTACAAAGCTTTTCGGTGACGCAGGGGCAAAATCCTGCTAGTACCACGCTGATGCTCCAAAATAGTGGAGGTCTTCCGATAAATTGGACAGCAAGTGCCAACCAGGCGAACTGGCTGAGCGTTTCACCGGCCAGTGGCACTTTACAGGCGAGCGAACAGATCAATATCAGCGTCAATGTGAAGGCCAATGGCTTAAAGACGGGTACTTATCAAGGGATGCTAACCTTTGGCTTTGGGAGCAGCATAAAACAGGTCACTGTGTCTCTCACGATCATGCCGCCGCCGCAGCCAATCATCGCTGTTCAGACTAGCGCACTGACCTTTACAACCTATATGGGCCAGAACCCTGCACCTCAAACCCTTACCTTTAGCAATACGGGCAACGCGCCGCTCCACTGGGTGGCAACAGAGGATGGCAATGGAGCAACCTTTGCCCCACTGAGCCTCAATGCGGGCACGCTAGCTGCCGGTACAAGTGCCACGTTGACCGTGACGCCAAATGTTGTTACGGCTGTCCCAGGCGCATTGGTGACCACCATTACATTGGCCGATAGCGACACTGGCACAACGGTTATTAGCCAAAAAATTCCAATCACAGTCAATATTCTTAATCAGGCCAATATCACTCTGTCTAGCAATAACCTGACGATCAACAATACGGCAACGACGCCACACACCTCGACGGTGTTACAGATCAGTAATACTGGCTCAGTGACGCTCAACTGGACAGCGGCTCCGCTGCCATCAGCCCCCTGGCTCTCTGTTGATGTAACCAGCGGTTCCGTTGCGCCTGGGAATAATGCAGTCGTGAATGTGCAGTGTGATAGCTCGCAATTAACGCCTGGTACATATACGGCTATCTTAACGATCAGTGACAGTGATGCTAACACGCCCGTACAGTCGCAAAACGTGCAGATCACCTTGACCGTTGTGTAGGGATGTACGTTGACGCTCTTTCCCTTCTATGCTATAGTCTGAAAAAGCAGAAGGCGTAGTCTTGTTTGTAGACGAGTTTTTTGTCATTCTTAAGATGCGAGCTACGCTGAACGGGCATTATTAAAGAATCACTCTGGAGGAATAGAGCGTGCCAAAAATTACATTTGTTCGTGAGAATGTGCAGGTAGATGTGCCTGAGGGCGATGGCATTCGTTATCCTGCGTTGGAGCATGATGTGCCAGTCTATTGCGGTGTCAAAAATGTAGTGAACTGTCACGGCAATGGCTTGTGTGGGTTTGACCGCGTGGCTGTCTCACCCGCTGTTAACACGAATCCGCTGACGTTTATGGAGAAGTTTTGGTTGCGTGGAGATCTTAAGAAGAATGCTAGCATGCGCTTGTCGTGTCAGGTGCAGGTTTTTGGCGATGTCACAGTTGATACGCAGTGCAAGTAGCATAGTATATTTGGGCAGATAAAGCATGACACTCACAACTAGCATGCCAGTTGTGAGTGTCATGTATGTCCAGTTTCAAATGCGCTGTGACTGTACGATAAGCTTATCTCACCACAAAATAGAGACGTTGCGCTAGTTGATCGTTCCAGTAGAGTTCTACCATTCCTTCGGCGGCTTGTGAATATTGCATTTTAGCGCGTCCGTTGTAGACACCGCCATTGGCAGGAATCGGTTGACTCTGCTCCTGGTTGAAGAGATTGCCATTCGTATACCACTTCACTGTGACCGTTCCCGTTGTTTTAGGACTTTGCACACTGTAGATGACATAGAAAACCTGTTTGATGGGAATGACGGTATCAGGCTGGAGCGCAAAAAACGGGTTTTTGGGGTCCACGTGGTAGGTGACAATGCCAGATGGAATTATGCTATAGGCTGGCCCCATATCGACACGAGCGGGCGCGTCTGGCAATGCCGCTGTGGGATTGAGATGTATACTCGGTGGGGGCATCCCACCAATCATCTGACGTAGATAGTCGATTTTTCCGCTCGCTTGGGCATAGTAAATTGCGCCACTGATGAGCAGGCCCAGGACGATTACAAAACTGAGAAAGCCGCTGATAATGCGATAGCGGGGGATAATTGGACGTGGTTTGGTATACATGGGCGGCACATAGATGACAGCGGCCTCATCGTGTGCGTGTGGTGGCGCGTTCTGGGTGATGGTAGCATCGGTAAATGTCGATGGCATCTGGTCGGTGGATGGGAAGGGGACCATCTGCATATTCGTTCCAGATTGTGCGAAATCCATCTGCTGCATAGGATAGCCATTATACCCGTTGTTTCCCTGATAGGGAACAGGCAACATGGCAACGGAAGATGGCTGGGCCTGGTTATCTGGGCCTGGTAGTGGACCACTTTGTGGAAGCTGCTGAGGCCATGCCGCCGGAATTACACTCTGGTTGCCGATAGGCGGGCCACCCGCCAGGGGCGATGGCGCACCACAGTATATGCAGGGAGTCGTCGTATATTCACGTGTTCTATTGCAGTATGGACAAAGCATGTTCGTGTGCCTACCTTATGATTTTGTGGTTCTCTCGACAGAACGCCTTATAAATAGTATTCTCTCTTGTTTCACAATAGCATTGAGAGACAAGAGAATCAAGGAATGGCCCATTGCTTAGGGTAAACGGGCTATCCGATGGTGATGTTTCTATGCTAAAATAAACCTGTCCATACTCTTATTCTGACGGATAGTCAGACATGGTGATATGCTTGGCTCCGATCTCTAACTCTTTATAGGATTACGGGTCAGATGATACCATTGAAAAACAGAAAAGCTCTTCTCTGGTCGCGTTAGTATGGATATGAAGTGTGAAAACGATGTCAGAAACACAAGCGCAATGGTATAATCGACAAGCTATTGAACGGCTTGCGCAGCATATCCCTTTTGAGTGTGATGTCGCGAGTAAAGCTGAGCAGATTGAGATGCTGCGCGGTCTGGTCATTCGGCATGGACGTAACATTGACCCTGAACTTTTCGGCTTTGAGGCTCGCAGCGAACTCATCCGCCTCGGTCTGTGGAGTCGGATTGGCCCTAATACAAGCCAAGCATAACGCGCTTCCTTTTAGGCATGCTGCATAATCTGCCAACTTTCCCTGGCAATCTCCCAATCCTCTTCGGTATGCACGACAAGCACACGCACTGCTGACGTGGGTGTGCTGATCTCCTGATCGACGGGAGAGTCTGCATTCTTCTCTTCATCGAGTTCCAGCTTGAGAAAGCCAAAGGCTGCACAGGTTGCTGCGCGTATGCTTGCTGCATTCTCACCTACACCGCCAGTGAAGGTGAGCACATCGATTCCGCCAAGTGCAGCAACCATCGCGCCAATGAATGTTTGCAGGCGATAGATATACATATCGAGAGCTAGTTGGGCGCGTGCATTCCCCGCCTGACTGGCCTGTAAAATAGTGCGCATATCCTGGGTGAGGCCAGAGATGCCTAACAAGCCCGACTCTTTATTGAGCAAATGCTCAAGTTCGTCGGCACTCACTCCCTGCTCACGCTGAAGGTAGACCAAGATGCTCGGATCGACCGTGCCAGAGCGTGTGCCCATCATCAAGCCTTCGAGTGGTGTAAAGCCCATTGTTGTGTCGATGCTAATGCCATCGCGAATTGCAGCCAGCGAACAACCATTGCCCAAGTGGCAATTCACGATGCGCAATTCATGCAACTCGCGTTCCACAAGCTGAGCGCTGCGCTTTGCGCAGTATTGGTGACTGATACCATGAAAGCCATAGCGGCGAATGTCATGCTCATACCAGCTATATGGTCCTGGATAGATGGCAGTCTTGAGCGGTATCTGGCTATGAAAAGCGGTATCGAAAACAGCAAATTGGGGCATGTTTGGGAGTATGCGTTCTAGCGTCTCGATGCCTTCAAGATTGAGAGGATTATGCAACGGGGCGAAAGGACGCAGTTGGCGAATGGTATCTTTGACTTCTGCGGTAATTAACATACTCGTTTGATAGTGTGGTCCGCCATGGACGACGCGATGGCCCGCCGCAGTGATAGTAGAGAGTTGGTCAATGACCTGTGTGGGACCGCTCCAGAGCGTTTGGAGTGTTTCCTCTAGTACGTTTGCGCGTGAGGCGGCAGTGATTGTCTGTTGGAGTTGTTGCCCGTGGGCAGTGCGTATCTTGAGTTGAGCAGTGCCTTTCTCGGCCATCCACTCGGTGTCTGCTTGCCAGAGCGGTTCAGGGGCCGTCGTGGGCAGTGCCTCATCGATGGTATAGAGGCGGCTTTTCTGGCTGCTAGAGCCTGCATTGAGGACAAGAATATGCATATACGCTCTCCTATATCTATGGTGGCAAGATTTTTTAGAGAACTTGAGAATGGGGAGCATCGGCGTGATGCTCCATGCCCATCGTATCACCTCTGCTGGGGATTGTCACTCATTAGT
>DAICZM010000087.1 GCA_027311145.1 Ktedonobacterales bacterium | reverse complement strand
CTATAAGTATTCAGAGCAATGCGCGCCACAATGCCACGCACACCCGCATCTGCATACAGCGTGTTTGTCCCATTGCCCACTAGCAATAGAGGCCACCGACGTTGCGCGCTCAACATCACCAACTCAACCAACTCCGCATGCGCCGTGAGCGAGAGCCAGATATCGGCAGGACCACCAACGCCGAAGGTACAGTGACGCGCCAGCGGCTCAGCACGCCGTGCCCGCTCGCCAAAACGCCTCCGTAGCTCATCATAGGCCGTCTCCAGCTCAAATTTCATTGCGTTCCCTCGCCTGTAACAGTTGCTCTGTCAGCGTATAGATATCGCCCGCTCCCATGATAATCACCAAATCGCCTGTATGGAGTTCGCGGCGTAGTACCTTCTCGGTTGCCTGCACACTCCCTCCATAGAACACACGTCCTCCACTATCCGGTAAAAAATGCGCTTCCAGTGCCATACGCGCTACCAGATCACGCGCATGGATGACTCCTGTGTCGCGCTCACGAGCGGGAAAAATATCCGCAATAATCGCGACATCGGCCTCATTAAATGCATGCACAAATTGCTCAAAAAAGGCGAGCGTCCGGCTATACATATGCGGTTGATAGACCGCCAGCAGACGACGCCCCGGATAGCGTTGACGCGCAGCCTCTAAGGTTGCCGCTATCGCCGTCGGATGATGCGCGTAGTCATCAACCAGCATCACGTCAAGTTGCTGTCCCTCTATATGTAACGGTCCTTGATAGCGAATCTCAAAACGCCGTCGATTGCCTGTAAAACTCTCCAATGCACCGGCTATCGTTTGACCATCGACACCCAATGTATAAGCTGCGGCAAAGGCGGCCAGTGCATTTTGCACGTTATACAGACCCGGCAACTGTAAATGCACTCTCTTTTCTCCTAAAAGGTCGTTGCCATGCAAGCGCACGCGGAAACTGGTCTCGCCCTCCAATTGCACATCATAAGCTTCAAAATATGCCTGATAACTGATGTTAGACACCTGCGTAGCCGTTTTTGTCACATGTGAATGTGCAGGTAAGTCAACGGTATAGGCAATGATCTGGCCAGGCCAATCAGTCAGCCTGTTTAGCAAATCGAGGCAACCGGGAATATCCTGGTTGATAATCAGCGTGGGGGCAATAGGCCAGACACGCTCCATATCCATGCCACGAATAAAGTGTTCAAACGCAGATAAAAAGGCATCATAACTGGCGAAAAATTCGGGATGCTCGAACTCAATCGAGGTCACGATTGCCAGACGCGGATGATAGTGCCAGAAATTGTGATTGAACTCGTCAGCTTCATTCACAAAATATTGGCTTTTGCCGATACGATAATTCGTGCCGAAACGCGGGACGACTGCACCAATTTCACAAGTTGGGTCGAGACGAGCATCGACCAGAGCAAGCGAGAGCATAGCTGTCGTGGTGCCTTTGCCATGCACGCCACTCACAGACAGCACACATTTATCTCGTAGCAGACCGCCGAGCAGTTCTTGCCAGGTCATAACTTGGATACCACGCTCGTGCGCCGCCAACAACTCAGCATTATGCGGATCGAGTGCAGGAATCGCAGGACTAATGACCAGCGTATCGACATCCGCGAGATGCTCAGGGCTATGACCCTCCTGCACAGCAATGCCCACTTGCCGCAACGCATGCACCGTCGCCGACGCTTGCTGATCGCAACCGCTGACCTGCTGCCCAGTCACCTGGGCCATCTGGGCGACAGCGGAAATCCCCTGTCCACCAATACCCATAAAATGCAAATGTGACATCTTCAAATACGTTTAACCTCTTGCTCCGGCGTTTTGCGCGCTGGCATTTTCGCCATCTGAACAACCGTCTCGACAATGTGCTGCGTCGCATCTGCCTTTGCCAGCGTGCTGAGCGCATTTTGCATCTCTTGCTGTACGGCAAATGTTGTGATAATAGCATTGACACGCTCTATAAGCAATTCCGGCTTCAAGGTATCATTAGCGATAACAGTTGCGGCCTGTCTCCGCTCAAACATGGCAGCATTGGCCTCCTGTGGCGAACTGCCAAGCGCAGGCGGCAAGGGAACCAGGATACTCGGTTTGCCAAGCACTGCCAATTCGCTTAACGTTGCCGCTCCCGCACGACACAACACCACGCTTGCCGCTTGCAAGGCCAAAGGCATCTCCTCATCCAGATACGGCACGAGATGATACCGCTGGCGTGTAGCCTCATCTAGACCTGCCATGCTCTGCTCGGCCAGTGCGCGTGTTTCCTCAGCAAGCTTGCTCCCACTAATCTGAAAGACCTGGCAATGCACCAGCAATTGCGGCAAGGCGCGACACACGCATTGGTTCAGCGCACGCGCACCCTGACTACCGCCCGTCACCAGCAGCAACGGGAGCTGCTCATCCAAACCAAGCTTGATACGAGCCTGCTCGCTTGACATGTGACGCACATCGAGAATCGTTTGACGAAGCGGGTTACCCAGATGGAGCGTTTTCCCTTTGGGAAAATAGGCCATTGAGTCCGCAAAGGCGACCGAAATGCGCGTTGCCAACGGAGCCAGCAAACGGTTTGAAAGATTAGGTGGGACATCCTGCTGATGCATCAGCAAGGGCACACTATTCAAACGTGCCGCCAGACCAGCGGGAACCGCGACATAACCACCACTTGTAAACGCCACATCGGCACGAAAAGCCCGCACAATAGCAATGGCCTGCGTTACACCCACCGGCACCCGCGCCACACCTGTCACCGTGCGCCAGGAGACAAAACGTTGCAGCTTACCAGCTTTAATCACCGCCAGGCGTAAGCCAGCAGCAGGAACTAATGAGGTCTCCAAGCCATCATCGCTTCCCAGATACAAAATTTCCGCCTGATAGAGATCGCGTAATTGTGTTGCCACGGCCAGGGCTGGATAGACATGCCCACCTGTGCCGCCACCAGAGATCAATACTCGCATATATTTCCTGTAATATTCTTCTCTATAGTCTATTGCTTGCCTGCATCCATCCCTCCCACGAACACATCCTGCATCCTGCCCATAGTTACGCATCACTGCGCGTAAACGCCATTGTCATACTTTTACGTGAGAGCGCGGGTGCTTCCGGCTCTTGCATATAGCGTGAAATATTCAACAATACACCAACCGCTGCCATCGAGATAACAAGTGAAGAGCCACCGAAACTGATAAACGGCAGTGGCACACCCGTGTAAGGAATGGAACCAGTTGACGCGCCAATGTTAATGATCGCTTGCAACACCAACCAGGTCGTAATGCCTGTCGCCAGCAGTGCGCCATAAACATCTTGTGTGCGCCGCGCCAGACGAAAACCACGAAAAGCGAGAAACAGAAACAGCACAATAATCAACGTGCAACCGATCAAACCAAGTTCCTCGCCAATAATGGCAAAGATCGAGTCTGTATACGGCACTGGCAGATAGCCGGTTTTCTGACGGCTGGCTCCCAGTCCCACACCGAACCAACCGCCAGAGCCTAATGCTAGCAGCGATTGATATAATTGCAGGTTGAGCGTCGTGACATGCTTGAAAGGGTCCATAAAGCCAACCAAACGCGCATAACGATACGGCTTAAAGGCCTGCGTGAGTAGAACCAGACCACCACAAGCCATTGCCAAGACAAATTGTACAATGTTGGCTCCCGCCGTAAAAAACATTGCGGTCGCAAAACCGGCAATAATGATTGTCGTTCCCATATCATTCTCTAGTAGTACTAAACCTAGCAGCACACCAATCAGAATGATGAAAGGGGCTAACCCATAGAGAAAGGTTCCGACCTGCTTGCCTTTGCGCGCTAACCAGTCCGCAATATAGAGCGCGAGGACCAGTTTTGCCAACTCACTCGGTTGAAACGAAAAGAATGAGCCAAAGCCTAACCAACGTGATGCACCATAGGCACTTGTGCCCAGTGGCGTCAACACGAGGATCAGCAGCGGAAAGACGATCAGCATGCCAAAGAGCGAGAGACGCCGCCATTGTCGGTAGTCAATACGCATCGTAACCAGCATCACAGGAATGCCAATAATCGTCCAGAGCAATTGTTTCTGAAAGAAATACGAAGCATCACCATAGGTGCGAGCCGAGACAAACGAACTAGCACTGTAGACCATCACCAGGCCAATACAAAGCAAGGCCATCACAATCACCAACAACCAGGGATCAATTTTGCCCGCAACACGCGGCAGGCTCATTTCCAGGTCGGCAAGTTTGCGCTGCTCATCCGCACTAATCGCCTGTACGGCTTCAACACGTGGGTTTGTGCCTCCACGCGGGCGCACACGCCCATCCCGTTGCGTGGGCGATGCCGTGGCCCGCGCCGGTGCACCCCATACGGTCTTTTGTCCCTGTGGGACCGCACGGGCCGGCAAGCGTTTGCGTGGAGCCGAGGGACGGGTCAACATATCCTCCGCCGCATAGTTGACACGCCGCGCCACATAGCCAGCATCACGCTCCGCCGCCCCTAAGGCTGGTGAGCGTCTGAGCGGCGCACTCTGCACTTTGCGGCGACGCACACCTTGCTCCAGCTGTTCTTTACCAGATTGGTCATACTGGTTCCATTTATCGCGTGGCATGCCTATTCTTCTCTCTTCATAAACGGTAAGGATCGCTGTCTCGCGTCTACCTTCCCCTTGACATAGAACATTTTTTCTAGTATACTCTCTCTTAGAAGCAAGAGGGACGGCAAAAATTGACGCTACCTCGCGGTAGATGTACCAGACGAACCTGTCCCTGGTTGCTCCTGTATATCTTGCATGAGTTGGAGTATCTGCTCCATATCCTGATCGGTGACATGCAAATGCACCTGTTCCAAGTCAACCATCTCAATACCCTTGGCATGCAATAACTTGCTCCAGGGGTCGCTCTCAATGGTTGGAATCGACTCACGGAGAGCGGCGAGTGTTTCCGCGTCAAGCGAGGCATTACCCAACAATTGCTGCCATATCTCACTTAACCCCTGAGGGGTTGTTGCGCTCTCTGATGTATTTTCGTTGTTTTGCTGCATGCTCTTCCTACAGTAGATTTTGCTATCTATATACATTCCTACACAACACTACATATTTTCTGCAATTGGTTCAGTTGAGCAACTGATCAGGTGGAATCGCATAATGCCAGATCAGGTCCTGAGCAATCGATTTCCACAGCGGACCCGCCGCCGTAATGCCATAGATCGTCGCTTGTGGACGGTCAACACGCACGAGAATGACGAAACGTGGGTTCTTGGTCGGGAAGAAACCCGCGACCGACGCAACTGTCTGATCCATTGCCAGACCTTGTGTGGTTGCCGTGCCTGTTTTTGCTGAGATGCTATAGCCCGGAATGGCAACCGGTATCGCCAGACCATATAAGACATCCTGCTGTAACATCCATGCCAGTGTGCTAGCAGTTTGCGCACTAATCACACGGTGCGCTACCTGTGGTTGCAACGTCGTCGTTTGCCCATTATTGTTAATTGAAGAGACCAGATAGGGATGCATCATCACACCACCATTAGCAATAGTTTGATAGACCATCGCCATCTGCAATGGCGTGGCCCGAATGCTCTGCCCAAACGCCTGCCGCGTCAAATCACTGAGCGAATTGGTTGTATACGCGCCCGCCTCCTCTGGCCCATCAATGTTATATGTCTGCCCAAAGCCAAACTGCTTCACATATGGATAGAAACGGTTCGGCCCCAAAATTTTGTAGGCAACATAGGCTGCACCCACATTTGCGGAATGCTCCAAGACTTGTGTCATCGTCTCGTGGCCCCACGCCTCATACTGCCAATTAGCAACGGTTGGGATGCCATTGCCAAAATTAATATAGCCCGGATCGTACAGTGCCGTATCTGGCGTAATCAGCCCCTGATCGAGAGCCGCCGCCATCGTCACCGCCTTCATCGTCGAGCCTGGCTCATAGCCGCAATAGAGCAACGGATTAAAGTACACCTCTTGTTGATCCTCACATCCCAGCGTGCTTGCATACGCGCCATAGTTGTTCGGGTCAAAGCTCGGATAGCCCGCCATCGCCACAATCGCTCCGGTGCGTGCATCTAACACGATTGCCGAACCGCTCATGGCCTTGACCTGCTGCACAATCGTCGATAAACTGCTCTGTACTTCGTACTGAATAGTGCTATCAATCGTCAGTGTCAAATTCGCCCCCGGCACTGCCGCCTGCTGCGAACTCGGACCAACCGTCAACGGGTTGCCATTGAGATCGGTCTCCGCCGTGATGCTGCCCGGTTTGCCAGAGAGCAGGGTATTATATTGCCCCTCAATGCCGTAGTAACCGTTATAGCTCGCCGGATTATTTGGGTCAGGAGCAACATAGCCCAGGACTTGGGCCGCGAGATCACCACCGGGATAGACGCGAACCGCATGCGAGTCGAGAAAGATATACGACAAGCGCGAGGTACGCAACGCCTCACTCTGCTGCGGGCTGATGTTAACAGCGATCCGGTAGGTTGGCAGATTTGAGTTAAACTCCTTGTTTAGCGTATCCACCGCGATACCCAGAATTTGGTGCAATGTCTGTACCACGAAAGCCAGTTTGGCCTGCTGTTGCGCCGGTGTTAAAGCGGCATCGGCAGCATCCGTAAAAAACTGGATTGGCTCAATATAGACATCATCACGGATGACGTTTGTTGCCAGTAGGTGACCCTGCGCATCGTAGATCAGACCGCGTGGCGCGCTCACCACGAGATTTTGCGTATGCTCAGCATTCGCCGCCTGCGCGAGTTGCGGGCCATCAATCACCTGCCAATAATAGAGCCGCCCAAACAGGCCAAACATGCTCACCATCACGAATAGAAAGATAAAAACCTGCCGATGACGGGCGCGTTTTAACTCCTGGTTCATATATTACCTCTACGATTACGGCTGTATCTGTTGCGTCTGGTTGGGAATGGGCTGCAAATGGTTCACTACCAGCACTTGTATGATCTTCTGATCGGCGGGAGCAAGCCCAAGCTGACGGGCATGCTGTGCAATATACTCCGGCGACTGCTCCGTTGAAATCGTCGCGGCCAGGTCTTGGTTCGCACGTTGCAGATTCGCCTGCTGCGTATGAATAACCTGTATCTGGCGGTTTGCCGAGACTGCCTGTCCCACTTGGCTGAGATAGAGGACCGCCATCAGACCAATCAGCAACACGCTGGTCACAGATAACGCAACCGATCCCATATGTAGCAAGAATGGGTACTGCTGACGGCGGCGTCTAATAATTGGCATGAGGCCCGGTATTTCAATTGCGGCTTTCATGGTCGCACCATTGATCTTTCACGCTATCAGATATTTATGAGTTACAAACGCAATACATTGGTTCGGGCACATACGGCGTACCCCTACAATACGACAGCTACTATTTCAGCAGCTCGCAGATGCGCACTACGCGCACGCGGGTTGCGGTCAATTTCTTGCTGGCTTGGCGACGCTGGCCGCCGCGTGAGCAAACGCAACTGCGCCTTGTGACCACACACACAGATAGGAACACGCGGCGGACAAAGACAATCAGTGGCTTCCCTGCGCATAAATTCTTTCACTATACGGTCCTCGAGCGAATGAAAAGAGATAATAACCATCCGGCCCGCATGGCCATCCTGTTCAGACCCTGCTACCTGCCCCCATCGCTGTAAAAGATGTAACATTTGTGGCAATACTGCTTCAAGACCTGCTAACTCTTGATTGACGGCGATACGCAAAGCCTGAAACATGCGCGTCGCCGGATGTATCGCGCCCGCTTTATAGCGCACACCTGCGGTCGCGAGAGCTGCCAGTTGTGCCGTGCGCGTGATTGGCCCCTTCACCCGTGCCTGCACGATACGCCGTGCAAGCGGACGTGAGCGCGTCTCTTCACCATACCGCCAGAAGATATCCGCTAGCTCCTGCTCACTAGCTGTATTGATAATATCCGCCGCCGAACGTTCAGCGGTGCGGTCCATGCGCATATCGAGCGGACCATCCGCACTAAACGAGAAACCACGCAGCGGGTCATCCATTTGATCTGATGAAAAGCCGAGATCAAGCAGGATGCCATCTATCCGATGCAACCCTGCCACATCAACAAGCTGCTCCATCTCGGCAAAATTGCCGTGTGCCAACAGAAGCCGTCCTTGCTCGATAGCTGGAGCAAGTCGCTCGCGTACCCGTGCCAGGGCCAAGGCATCGGCATCAATGCCTAACACACGCCCATCGGGAGCGCAATAGTCCAATAAGAGGGCCGTATGACCACCACCACCGAGCGTACCATCGATATAACATCGCCCAGGTGCTGGCTGAAGAAAATGCACAACTTCTTCAGGCATGACCGATATATGCTGCGTTTGCATCGTATATATATTCTCGTATCAAATACGTTTTATAGATAAAAACACGCGATAAATGCTCTATCTGCCCCACCATTGCCACCAGGACCCTATTAGAACGGAACTTTATTGCCTTCAGTATCCAGTCGATCTTGATATGCCTGCCATGTCGCACGGTCCCAGATTTCCACATGGTCACGCACACCTACCACTGTCACCTCGGTCTCTAGATGGGCATAGCTGCGTAGCTTGCTTGGGATCACAATTCGTCCCTGTCCATCCAACTCAACTTCGCTCGCACTAGGATAAATGCGCCGCTCAAAGTCACGCAATTCGTCGCCTGTCATGCCCGCTACCAACTCATCCGATTTCTCTTCCCAGCGCGCAAGCGTATAGACGGAAAGACACGTTCCCATGCCTTTGCTAATAATAGCTCCGCGCTCCAGTTGTGAGCGGAAGCGGGCCGGCATTGCCATACGCCCTTTCACGTCAATTGTATGCTCGTGTTCGCCAAGAAACATCTGAAGGTTGCTCCCTTTTATCGGAATATGAGTCGCACCAAGCACTTTACATCGTGTCTACCATGCTCAAGAAGTTCACCGTTTCTTGACACATGACACCGATGTCCCCCACCAACCACAGACCTTCACCACATTGCCCCACTTCTCCCCACAATATTGTAACATGTTCAGGCTAACAGGGCAAAGGGAATTATCCACCAGTTTTCCTCTCTATGGTGGATAAGTTGTGGATAACTTTGGAATCTTCAATAATAGATATGCAAACGCATCTATTACATTTTTCTTCCTGTGACCTTTTTGACAAAATACAGTCTAACTTACAACATCACTCACAATGGTTTTTGCCATTAGCGAATACTCACAAAGTTTTAAGGGGGAAACACGTATCACATGGAAACATCTCTTGTGCCAAAACGCTCAATGTATGCTCCTATTAGCTCTATACGGGGCATACCAGTGGACATAGCACAGCATCTACACAAACGAGGTATCAAATATACCCATCAGATTTTTCCGCGTTGTCAAACAGAACAACAACGTCAAGAGCTTGCACGTCAGCTTGATATCGCACTCGCACATTTGACAGACCTGTCCTATCGCGCAGACCTGATGCGTCTTCATGGTGTTGGCGGAGATATGGCCCATCTGCTTGTTATGGCCGGCGTGAGGAGTTGCCGTGACCTACAACATGCGCCCCCAATGCCACTATTCAAACGGCTTGCAGAGTTGCACATCAGCCGGGGCGTTGCCTACCATGCCCCCTCACTGACGCAAGTACGGGCATGGATCGAGGAAGCCCGCAACCTGGCCGCAACCTCACCTATCTAGTGGGAAGCATGCATGAGTACCATCATTTCCCAGATGGTCTCATTCCGAGGTGTAAGGATGTTAGTTCGCCCACCATCCTGCACCTCTCGCTCGCTCTCATCGGTTAGGATACTACAGGCGCGATTGGACGCGCACAAGGTTGCGTAGGCTACGATGCTTGGCTTGCTCTTCTGCATTCAGCAAACGAATGGCATCGATGGTTTCTGGAGCATTGCGCACAAATTCTACACGAACCGGCTCTAATTGTTGCCTAAACTCTTCGACGGTGACATCATCAAGGAAACGCACTCCCTCATTATCGAGCATGACACGCGAGAGCAAGATCAGATCGCCCAGGTTCTCCTGCGCCTTGAGGACATCTAACACATCCTGGCCGCAGAGCAAGCCCGCAACCGTGACTTCAGGGCCAAAGAATGTATTCACGACCGATAAGACACGCACGTGCAGATTTTCGATAGGACGCATATCGGCAGCAAGTTGTTCGATCAGCGGACTCGCCATCGTGCCCGTCACGAGCGTGACCGTGCGCTCTGGCGAAACTTTCGCAGGCAAGCGGCGTTTCAAGTGTTCCCACTGATCGATAAGATAGCGTGTCATACCAACGCCATTTTCGATTTGCGCATAGTTTCCATAGTGGTGGGCGGGCGGAAACTCGCGTCCCGTCAAGTAGTACCACTCATCTGAAAGATAGACAAAAGGATTGCCATCCGGCTCTGTTGCCGCGAAGTGGCGTTGATATTCCTCAACTTGTAATACTTTGTTACACCGAGTGGGACAACCGAGATTGACTCTACGATGGGACGCAAGGCCGTCAGATCACGAATGCTGCGCTCCAGATGCTCACCGTCGTTAATGGTGGGACACAGCACCAACTGCGTGTGGCAGGTGAGATGCATATGACCGAGCCGCTCAATATGTTCGATAATCTCACCTGCACGTGGACCGTCAACCATCTTGCGTCGCAAATCAGGATCCGTCGTATGCACCGAGACATAGAGTGGCGTCAATTTCTGCTCATCCAGACGTTGCCAGTCGAGTTCTTTCAGATTGGTCAGCGTGATAAAGTTACCAAAGAGGAATGAGTAGCGGTAGTCATCGTCCTTAATATAGAGTGAGGAGCGCATGCCGTGCGGCAGACCTGGTTGCGAGGAAAAACGCTCTGGCAAGCCTTTGATAAAGCAAAACACACATTTATTGGCACATTGACGAATAAAGGGTGCCGGTTCCTCGCCAAAGAGAACGCCCAGATTTTCATCGATGGTTTTTGTTACGCGCACCTCACGCTGGTCTTGCTGGCGATCAAAGCCAATCACCAGTTCCTCGTCGGCGGCATAAAAACGGTAATCCACCAGATCACGGACAAGATGCCCATTGATGGTGCGAACTAAATCGCCTGGTTGCAGACCTGCACGGTCTGCTGGACTTTCGGGTACAACCTCACGCACCCACCCATACATTTTCGGCATTGCGTCATTCCTCAAAGATTAGCAGAAAACTGTGCAATCTCTCTTTATGCGAACAGGAAATAAGAAGGACATCTGCACGATTATACTCGTTTTTGCCATCAGCGTCAATTAAAAGAGAAAGCCCTATATAGCCGTTTCTGCTTATTGACAAGACAGATGCTTTGTAGTATTCTATAGAAGCCGACGCGGGGTGGAGCAGTGGTTAGCTCGTTGGGCTCATAACCCAAAGGCCGGAGGTTCGAATCCTCTCCCCGCTACCACAGCAGCAGTGCTGTTACCCGACGCGGGATAGAGCAGTGGTTAGCTCGTCGGGCTCATAACCCGGAGGTCGCAGGTTCGAATCCTGTTCCCGCTACTTATCTCCCATAACACAAATAAAAAGAGCGTATAGTAACTATGCGCTCTTTTTATGCACCCATTCAGTTTAGCGTTCTGCCTGTGCCTCATCCTGGTGCGCCTGTATGAATGACAAGATCAGCGAGCCGAGCAGCACTCCGATCAGGACAATCTCCATTGTGCTAAACGTCTTCTTTTTTGGCATACGATTTTCCTCCCTTTCCGGCCTCTAGCCATTTCTATGCCTCTGACAACAGATGGCACATTGTTTCGTGTAATCAACAGCATCTACGATACCACACCACGATGATAGCATGTTATCCTTATCAACAACAGTGTTATTTTACAACAACCACCCATTCATGCCCACCGCGGGACAAAGCGCGGGCAAGGAGATGACAACGATGGCACAAGAGGCTCTTGCCTTTGACATGTATGGCACACTGGTGAATCCGTTACGCATCTGGCAACAGCTTGAACAGTACGTTGGGCCACATGCTCAGCGTGCCGCTGAACTCTGGCGACAGAAGCAACTTGAATACACCTTTCGCTTAACGGCGATGGAACGCTATGAGGATTTCGAGCAGGTCACGCGCAAAGCTCTTGATTATGCCCTGCTAGCAACGAAAGCTTCACTGAGCGCAGGCCAGAAACAGCACCTAATGGAGCAATATAACGCGTTAGAAGCCTTCCCTGATGTTCAGCAAGGCCTGCAACGCTTACAGCAAGCCGGCCATGTCATGGTCGTCTTCTCAAACGGCACACCCACGATGCTAGCTCCACTGCTGCATCATACAGGCCTCGAACGCTATATGCAGGATGTCGTAGCACAAGGCTATATCAGTGTCGATGAAATCCAAATCTACAAACCAGCACCCAGTGTCTATCAGCTCGTTGCCAATCGTTTACATCGCCCCATTCACGAGGTGCGCCTGATCTCATCAAATCCGTTTGATATCATCGGGGCAGCTAGCGCAGGGATGCAAGCCACATGGATTGACCGTTCCGGTGGCCTCTTCGATACGCTTGATAAGCAGCCGGAGATGGTCGTCCGCTCGCTATTAGAGTTAGCAGACCGCTTGGGTGCATAGGGCGATACAAGGCAGGCAACCTCCATCGCATCAGCCCCGTTACAAAACGCATGCACCAGATATCCAGGTGCATGCGTTTCTGGCATATTGGCCATCTGCCTCAAGATATGCTATGGTATCTGTAGGATAGTTATACGTATATGCGATATCTGAAATGTTTTTCACCATCGTTAAAAGGATTTCGTGCGATGACAGACCGCTATCAGCATCCGAACGATGCAGAGCAGGCGCGGACGCAACGCACTGCACAGATTGAGCATCGACACCATCTACGAACTGTCTTTCTGCGCCATAGCTCCCGCAAACATTTGCGCGCAACACGCCAGAACGAAACACGGTCCGCTCAACACTTCTGGCTTACACTTGGCACAACCGTTCTCATGCTCCTACTGCTTTTCCTTTCTGCGAGCGGAGCCGCAACGTATGCCGCCTATCGCTTCTATACTACTATCCAACAACAATATGCGCCTCAAATCCTAACACTACATGATCTGTTGCCACGCGATAACCTGAAAATGTATGACAGGAAAGGCACCATCATCGGACAACTGACCGACCAGGGCATCCATACCAGCGTCACACTCAATGCTATCTCACCTAACC
>DAICZM010000086.1 GCA_027311145.1 Ktedonobacterales bacterium | reverse complement strand
ATTCTGCCCCTGTGCGCTCCATTGATGGCTCGATCACTGATGCCATTCTCGTTCTTCATGATATCACCACCATCAAAGCCCTGGAGAGCGCACGCGAGGACTTCTTTACCACGATGGCCCACGAACTTAAAACACCTCTCGCCAATATTCGCGCCCACCTCAGTGCGCTCCTTGCCCGCGATCTGCAATGGTCCGCCGAAGAACAGCAGGACTTTCTGCAAACCGCTGACGGGCAGGTCGAGCGTCTAGTCGGCATGATTAACCATTTTCTGGATGCCTCGCGAGTGGAAGCAGGCGCACTCCGACTCGAACTGGAACCCATCTTCCTCTCAGAAATGCTCGAAGACCTGCAAGAGCGGCTGGAAGCACTCATCACCTCCTCGCAACGCACCCTGCAAATTACACTACCACCACACATGCCCGCTGTGCTGGGCGACTATGAATTGCTGATGAGCGTCCTGACAAACCTGCTGAGCAATGCTTTTCGTTATGCCCCTAAAGGTGATACAGTATACTTGGATATCGAATTGCTCACACATGCACAACAGCCGCCTTGTGTGACGGTGTGTGTGACCGATCATGGACCCGGCATGACGCCAGAGCAACAGGCAAGCCTGTTCACACGCTTCAGTACCTTTGCTGCCATGAGTCGCCCCGCGCAGGATCGCCCTGGGCAACCCACTGTCGAGCGGGGGCGTGGCTTTACACGCTGGAGTCCTGCAACAGGCCTGGGTCTTTATATTAGTCGCGGTATTATCGAGGCACATGATAGCACTCTTATGCTGCAAAGTAGCCCCGGACATGGGGCAAGCTTTTCATTCACCTTGCCAATTTTTAAAGAGCAGAATGCCCCGGGCGAATTGTCATGGCATAATAACGGTAAAACAGGTGCTTCCTGATAAAAAGGTACAGATATATGTCTACAGATAAAAAAGTCCGCATTCTCTGCGTAGAAGATGACCCTCAAATGCGCAATTTTCTTCTAGCGCAATTGAAAGCGCGTGACTTTCACGTGCAAGCGGTGCGCGACGGCGCCCAAGCAATCGACATGGCCGCGATGTTTCAACCACATCTTGTCTTACTCGACCTGTCTTTACCCTCACTTGATGGCTTAACTTTCCTGCGCCGCTTGCGCGAATGGAGTAGCGCACCCGTTATCGTGCTTTCAGCCCATGATGAAGAGCCGGTCAAAATCAAGGCACTCGACCTGGGAGCTGATGATTATCTGACCAAACCATTCAGTTTGAACGAACTACTCGCACGTGTGCGCGTGGCACTGCGACGGGCCGAAGAAACCGCTCGTCTGCGCAATAGCGTCAACGGCGGAGAACAACAACGCCCCACGTATCGTTGTGGGGGCGACAATGGCCTGCAAGTCGACTTTGCACATCGCACGGTACGTAGCAGCGGTCACGAGGTGCATCTAACCCCCACTGAGTACGACCTGCTGTGCGAACTTACACGCAACGCGGGCAAAGTACTCACCCATCGCGAGATTCTGCAGCGCGTCTGGGGTCCCGATTATAGTGGCGAAAATACATACCTGCGCACCTTTATCCGCCATCTACGACGCAAGTTAGAACCAGACCCTGCCCAGCCACGCTTCCTACTCAATGAACCAGGCGTCGGTTATATGGTCCCTCCCGCTGACCTTCCTGTAATGTAATAGTATACCGTATTTTTTCGTCATACCTGTTTTAGTAAAATATACCCAGTGTTTCAGAAATTTTCACAGAAATTTCACATCGCTACCATAATCTTCACGTGATTATCACTCTCCATCAGGTAGTATATGGAGAGAGACAAAATGTTTTTCTCTACCGTCTCACCGGCGATCACCGCACAATACAGAAAAAATTAGCGGGAGCAGGATGTCAGTCATGTACGACTCGGACGCTGCGAACACAAAGCCGGTTAGCGGCAATATGAGCTTACAGAAGCAAGGATATACATACAACCAAGCTGTGTATATTTATCCTTCTCATGAACAGTTCAATGGGCAGAACACGCTGCAACGCATCCTGGTGGTCGAAGATGATACCACACTGGCAACCCTGGAGGCTGAAGTTCTTGCGGCCCATGGTTATATTGTCGTTATCGTAGATAGTGGAGAACTCGCCATTGCAACTCTCCAAAATTATAACCCTGACCTTGTAGTGCTTGATCTTGAACTCACTGGACCCCTTAACGGTTGGGATGTATTGGAGGTGCTACGCACACATGCCAGCATACCCGTACTTTTTACAACCAGCTCAACCGCAACCCTGCGCAAATATACACGGGGACGCGGTGAAACAAGATTGACACTCGACCATTTACCTAAACCCTATCCCATGCAACAGCTTCTCAAGCGTGTACAGCGCATGCTGACACCAGTTTCCTCATAGTTCTCAGCAGCCAGGAAGGAGGTTCATATGGACCGCAAAGAGGATCGTGAAATTCTACGCAAGGGTGGATTTGACGAAAGCGAGATGAATCGATTAAGCAGGCTCCGCAAGGACCATGCGGAGAGATCGCGGAGACAGGCCACTGCCGACCACCGCCGCCTCGAGTTTATCCGCTGGCTGGTCTCTACTGGAAAGCTCAGCGAACAGATCGCTTCATAAGACGCACCATCATCGGGCCTCTAGCCGACAGCACAATAAAACGCATCGCTCATTTTTGACTCACAATGAGCGGTGCGTTTTGGGCACATTCATCATCATAGTTCACCTGTGTCATCACACACACACACGCTATCCTTCACATCACTAGCAATAGATACATCACATACCGGATGCGGTAGACGCGCAGCCGCGATGAGAATGCGCTCAACCAACGAAGAGGGCGGCTCTATCACCTGAAGCTGCCCAAAGAGACTGTCAATCTCATCATCTGAAGCAGGCTCTTCTGAAAAGAGGATGTCCTGTGAGTCTTTCATACGTGTACATGCTCCCTCTGAAAGTGTTATTCGTACCATCTTTGCTGTCAATACGCATAATACAAGAGGGAAGTTTCACTCACAAAGCGACAGCAGGCGGTCTTTGCGCCGCCAAGGAGATACGCAATAAGGGGCGCGCACGCTGGAAATACGTCTTGGCCGTCGCTTCTGGCATATTAAGCGTTCGCCCAATCTCTGAAAAACTCAATTGCCCAGCATACCGCAATAGCACAACCGCTCGAAATTTAGGGGGCAAACCTTGAATCGCGCCCTGCAACACCCTCTGTAAATCGTGATGCTCGGCGATCTCATCCGGCAACGGACCCGGGTCTGGCATAATTGCCAGTGGCGAAAGATCATCCTCGTCACTTGCCACTTCTAACTCAGAAAAATGGATCGCTCGTTTGCGCCGCAACTCATCTAAACAGCGATTTCGTGCCACTTGGAATAGCCAGGCTTTCAATGGATCGCTCGTGCGTAGAGTCGGCATGGAGATATAGAGCTGCAAAAACACTTGTTGTGAAACATCGCATGCCAGATCATAATCACCTAAACAATGACAGATAAAGTTAAAAAGTGGAACATGGTAACGACGCACCAGCATTTCAAATGCATCTTGATCCCCAGCGAGCGTTTGTTGCACCAACATACCGTCCGTAATCTCTTGAACGTGCGCTTTCGTTCTCTCTCTTACTTGCATAATCATTTCTCCTCATTTTCACTTGTCCCCTCTAGCGTAACTTGTTTTGAAACAATTTTCAAGTAGTTTTTATAGTTATAAGCTCTTCAATACACTACTCTAAGCGTAATTTAAAGTGCATTAAAGAAGTAGTGGCATTTGGTCATAACCGCTTATTTTCGATTACTTATCTATTTTTTATTTCTTTCTCATCATATTCTCAGCCATACAGTGGCCTGGGGAGGTTTTCGCTGCGCGCTCTCCTCTGTGATACGCAATAAGCCGCCCTACCAGATGCATGATCTGATAAGGCGGCCTACACGAAAGAGGAAAAACCTGCAAGACACTGATGAGATGATGAGAACATTCATCTATTTGTCTGCCTTAGTTCCCTGACAAGCTAGCCCCGCGTATGCCTAGCACGGAACCACATAGGGCGTGCGCTGTACCACATCCGTGTTTTCCTCGAGGCTGACCGGATAGTATTGATAACTATTCTTGTCCTCTGGGCTAAGATACCCTTCAGCCTTGAGGACATTCACCGCATCACTCACCGACTTGACATAGACAGGCGTAAAGGCCCAGTTATTGGCCGTGTTGATCTTGCTGCTGATCGAGCGTCCCAATGCACGATGCTCCGCCTCAACCGTGAGAATCTGGGCCGATAGCACGGATAACGCAGACATATCCATATCTGCAAACTCTCTAATCGCCGCAATATAGGCCGACTCAAAAGCTGTCTCAAGTTGGTCAAGCGTCCGAATGAACTTGTCTTGATTCCAAAACGTCTCTGCTCCATGAGGAAAACTGAACAGGCCCGTGACCGGCTTGCCACCACTTGCGACAAGCAGGTTGAGGTGCAACTGTTCTTCAACGACCGCACCTGTCAAATAGTTCAGGTTTTGCCCACTAATGCCCATGGCCGCTGCATTATTAATGCCATGTGTATAGAATGTCACCGCGAGCTGTTCCGCCGTTGCTGCAACACTCAGAATAGTGACAACTGAGTCGGTTGGGCAATTCCCTTTATCCGTCAAGGTTGCGGCATGCGCCGTGCCAGAGAGTAGTGTTGAACCAGCAAGAACCAAACCTGTTGTACCAGCGGCCCCTGCCAATACGCCCTTGAGCATATTACGACGTGATTTACGAACGGTAAGCGATTGCAGCAGTTCGCTGGCTGGCGTCTGTGAACGTTGTTCCATTGTGATGATCCTTTCAAAAAAGACATCTTTATTGCTGACATCCTGTAGTCAGGTTGACAGTTTTATACACATTCCGCATGTGTTTCTCGTAGACATATCTGGAAATGTGTGTGCAGGAGATGTGCGAAGATACTTCTCGTAGAGGTTTTCTACGGTGGGCGGCTTATTTTCTCTCATTCGCGCTTCTCACACAGTAATACGCCAGTCATCTGAAATTGGATTGCTTTTAGCAATGAGCATTGCAAAACTGCTCTCATGCGTCACAGCAGAGAACTCAACAGGAATATTCCTGTGCGCTTTCTTGTTGTAATATACAGATTGAATACAATAGATTTCACATACACAGCATGCATATCATGCATAGCATGCTAATGTGGAGAGGACGATATGACATACAGCACAAAAATTGGTCATGCCCATTTGAAAGTGCGTGACCTGGATACCGCCATTGATTTTTACACGACCTATCTCGCGCTCCATCTCACAGAGCGGATCGGCGATGCCTATGTCTTTTTAACGGGCGGCTCCTTTCATCACGAGATCGCCCTGCAAAATGTTGGCCCTCATGCCCCACAGCCATCCCCACATGATACAGGTCTCTATCACGTCGCCTTTGAGGTCCCCAATAAACGCTCCTTCGCGGAAGCATACCAGAAATTATGCAAGGCTGGCATCGCAGTGGCTCCTGTCGATCACTACATTAGCTGGGCGATGTATTTTGATGATCCCGATGGTAATGGCCTGGAAATCTATTGGGATACACGCAACGAGCAGGGCGGACGTTCCCTCTGGCACGGAGATAATGCCCCTCTATCCGACGAGACCATCCTGGCAGCCTTGAACATGCCCTAACTGCCCTATAGCAGACTCGGCGGGACATCTGAGATCAATTGGTTAATAGTATGCACAGTCATGCATGATACAATATGCTTGTTGACTCTTTAAGTGGAGCAACACTGGACCGTTCCCTGATATCCAGAAAGTGTAGCATGTGCATGTCCTGGTTTCGTCCCGCCAATACCACAACACCTCCAGTGATAGGAGACCTATCTAAGCGCAAGATAAGCAGCATTCCCGTCCGTATTTTTGCCACTTGTTTCACATCAGCCATTGTTGCCGTGAACTATACAAACTATAGTCCCCTCATCGCGACGATGCGAGCCGAACTCCATATCTCCAGTGGTCAAACGGGCCTCCTCTCAACATTACTTTTTCTCGGCCTGGCTGCCACCTATATTCCAGCTGGGATGATTGCAGACCGCTTCGGTGCACGTCCCGTTTTGCTCAGCAGCACAACACTCTTTACCTGCGCCGCTATCGCCCTCCCACTCTTTCCCAATCTGACCTGGATCCTTTTTTGTCGTTTACTGGTTGGGCTTGGCTCGGGCGGAGCGTTTATCGCGGGCGCCGGCATTGCCGCAAGCCTGGGCAAACACGCCTCGCTCGGACAGGGCTTGTATGGCGGCGCAACACAGATTGGCTCTGGGATGGGGCTGCTCGTCACTCCCCACCTGCTCACACTGTTCGGCTGGCGCGGCTCGTTTCTTGCCTGGGGAATCTTCAGTGCCCTTGCCATTCTGCTCTGGCTCTTCGTCTATGACGGCTCTACCGCCCATCAAGCACACACTATCGATGTCAAAGCAGGTCTGCGCTCCCCTTCAGTCTGGACATTAGGCCTCTCTCATCTCGGCACGTTTGGCCTCGGCAATGCCATCGCCGCTTGGCTCACCGTTTACCTTGCCACTGCCTATCACCTTCCACTCATCCTTGCTGCTACATTCGGCTCTTTCGCTTTGCTCACTGGCATGTTCTTTCGTCCTCTTGGTGGCATTCTGATCGCACGCGGCATCATGCGCGCCATTCCACTCCTGCGCATGGGAACCATCATGGGTTTTCTCGGTGTGAGCATCCTGATGATCCCGCTTCACACACCCCTCCTGGCAATTACAGGGATCGCTCTGATCGCGATTGGGGCCACGATACCCTATACCGCCGTCTTTAATCCAGCCGCCCACCTGCGCACAGTCAGTAAAGGTGTCGCACAGGGCATGGTCAGTGTTCTCTCTAGTCCCACCGTCATCATTGGCCCACCCCTTATTGGCTTCTTGCTCGACCGCACAGACAGTTTTAGCTGGGCCTTTAGCCCAATTCTGCTCTTTGGCCTCGTGGCAATTATCGCTTCCTTCCTGGCACAAGCCGCTTTGCAAAAAGAGGCGACTATCATGTTTTAAGCTCAACAATGCAATTTTGCATACTATCAAGCATAGCAGGCAGAAGAGAGCAATATATTTATCCAGAGGGTATAATAGAGATACCTGCACTTCATCACAGACGTTTTTCAGGCAGACATGAAAAGTAACATACTTCCATACATCGGAAACACCTATAACTATTCCAACATGGAGTTAATAACAATGTACAAACCGCAAGCAATCATCTTTGACCTGGATGGCGTATTAACCGATACATCGGAATACCATTATCAGGCATGGAAACACCTTGCTGACGATGAGGGCATCTCGTTCACCCATGAGGAAAATGATGCCCATCTGCGCGGCGTCGGTCGTCGCGAATCACTCACCTATCTGCTCAAAGGGCGTGCTGTCTCAGCAACACAACAAACAGAAATGATGGAGCGTAAAAACCGTTATTACAACGATCTGATCAAACAGATGACACCCAACGAGATCATTGATGGCGGCATACAACTTTTACAGGAAATTCGCGCTGCTGGCATCAAGACTGCGATCGCCTCCGCTAGCAAGAACTGTATGATTGTGCTAGAACTCCTGGACCTTGTACGCTACTTTGATGGCATCGCCGACGGCTATAGCGTTGTCCATGGCAAACCTGCACCGGATGTCTTTGTCTATGCCGCTGGCACTGTGCGCGTCCCTGTTTCCGCCTGCCTCGGCGTTGAAGATGCGGATGCCGGCATCGAAGCCATTAAAGCTGCGGGCATGATTGCCCTCGGCATTGGACCACGTGAACGTTTCCAACAAGCCGATAAAGTCCTCCCAACGCTTGCTCGCCAGCATTTACAAGACATCCTAGATTGAACTCTCTAAATATTCAAACGTCAGATGAGACGCTCTATATAAGGAAGGAAACCTGCGTGAACCTTTGGCACATCAGCGAAGAACTCTTTGATTCGACTCCCAAACAGCTTCATAGCCAAGAAACCGTTTATACCATCGGGAATGGCTACTTTGGCACACGCGGAACCTTTGAAGAAGGCTTTCGGGGGGCCAACCCCGCCACTCTGCTCTTTGGGGTTTTTGATACTATTCCTATCGCACATGAAGAACTCGCCAACGCACCAGACTGGCTCCCACTCAAACTTTTTGTCAACGGAGAACGCTTTCGTCTCGATAGCGGACAAATTCTTGGCTATCGGCGCACACTCGATATGCAGCACGGCATACTGCGACGCACAGTGCGTTGGCAAAGTCCAGATGGAGCAATTGTCACAATTGAAAGTGAGCGCCTCGCTAGCCTGGCCGATGAACACGTTGGAGCTATCCGTTATAGCGTCACTGCTGAACAACAAGATGTCGATCTCGTTCTCTGGGCCAGTATCAATACCGCTGTCGGGAACTACAATGTGATGCACTGGGACACCACCGATCAGGGCCACGAACATGCCATGATCTGGTTACTCAGCGAAACAAAAACCACCCATGTACAACTTATGCAAACAATGAGTTTCACAACAACAGCCCCTTTTGAACATGAGATCATCGATTCGGATGTTTCGCCTAGCATCCGTCTACGCGGCAAAGTTGCGGCAGGCACAACCTTCACCACCGAAAAAATCGTGATAATGTACACATCCCGCGACAATGTAGAACCCGTCCGAGCCGCTCTCAAGCATCATCGCACGCTCATGGTTGCTACAGAACCACGCCCGAAAGCAGATACCGCGACCACACCTTTACAAGCAGCAGAGCCTCACAGCACGCAAAGCCCCTATACAAGACTGCTTAGTCGACATATCGAAGCCTGGCAACACTACTGGGCAACTGCGGATGTCATTATTGAAGGCGATGAACTAGCACAACAGGGGATACGTTACAACCTCTATCAATTGCGAATCAACGCCTCTGCACATGATAGTCGCTATAGCATAGCCGCGAAGGGCTTAACTGGCTTTGGCTATCGTGGACATGTCTTTCACGATACCGAAATCTTTATGTTGCCTTTCTTCACCTATGTCATGCCAGAAATTGCCCGTAACCTGATTCTCTACCGCTATCACCTGCTCCCAGCGGCACGCCAGAAAGCGGCCAATAATGGCTATCAAGGCGCACAATATCCCTGGGAAAGCACATTGAGCGGCGAAGAGACCACGCCACCCGCCATTGTTCACCCCGAAACAGGCGAGGTTATTCCGGTACTCAATGGCTCACTCGAAATCCATATCACGGCGAGCATTGCCCATTCTGTGATGGAATACTGGCGGGTCACTGGTGATGACGATTTCATGGCACGTTACGGCGTAGAGATGATGTTGAGTACTGCCCTGTTTTGGGCGAGTCGCGTCGAACACAACGCCGACCAGCACGACTATCAGATCACCAATGTCATCGGACCCGACGAATGGCATGAACATGTCAACAACAATGCCTTCACTAACTACATGGCAAAAAATACGCTCGAACAAACACTCAAGGCCTGGCTCTGGCTCCAGCAGCACTATCCACATAGAGCGCAAAACTTGGCCCATCAGCTCAATCTGACCGCAGAGCAACTTGCACACTGGCGTGACGTGGCAGAGCATATACGCACACCACAAAATCCGTCAACTGGATTGATCGAACAGTTTGATGGCTTCTTCAAGCTGGAACCTCTCAATCAGGAACGCTATACAGGGCGTACCGATTCGTATCAGGGCATCTTCGGCATTGAACACGTGCAAAAGTATCGTATCGTCAAACAGGCCGATGTCCTGATGCTGCTCACCGTCCTGAGCGACCAGTTTAACCTCAAAACCAAACAGGCTAACTGGGACTACTATTATCCCATCACTGACCACAATTACGGTTCCTCGCTTACGCCTGCGTTCCACGTCATTTTGGCCTGTGAATTGGGCTTGCCAAATGAGGCCTACGAGCTATTCATGAAAGGAACACTAGTAGACCTCCAGAATTTGCGCGGCAATACACCGGAAGGCATCCATGCCGCCTGTTCGGGAGCCGTCTGGCAAGCTGCTATCCTGGGCTTCGCTGGCCTTCAGCTCACGCCAGACGGCTATAAGACAAACCCACACCTACCGGACAAATGGACGCGCCTCGCTTTTACCTGTTTCTATAAAGGCGAACCCGTCCATTTCGATCTGCACATATAGGAAACCTCGCATGGCTGCCGTCAAGGACAGCCATGCACCACTAAAAAACAAAAACGTCCTATTGACAACGCTCCTAAATCGGGGTATTATAAGGGACGTGACACACATAAGGCGCATTCGTCTAGCGGCCTAGGACGCTGCCCTCTCAAGGCAGAGACCACGGGTTCGAATCCCGTATGCGCTACCATTCGACAGAGAGAGAAGACCTCAAACCAGTTTACAAACGGTTTGAGGTCTTCCCTTTTAGGATATTGCCCTCTTTTCACACGCGCTTTTTATATGCCCTCATCGCAAAGATGTAGGCCACAACCAGCACGCCAACGCACCATGCCAGAGCAACCCAAATATCCTGAGATACCGGCTGTCCATACAGCAACGCGCGGATAGTATTCACGATCGCCGTCACTGGCTGGTTCTCAGCAAAAACCCTGACGACCAGCGGCATCGTCCTGGTGGGCACAAACGCCGAACTGATAAACGGTAGGAAGATAATCGGATACGAAAAGGTGGTTGCGCCGTCTATCGATTTTGCAGTCAGTCCGGGAATCACCGCAACCCAGGTTAAAGCCAGCGTAAACAATGCGAGGATGCCGACGACGGCCAGCCATGACAGGATGCCCGCAGAAGAACGAAAACCCATAACCAACGCAACGAGAATGATGACCGCTACCGAAATTGCGTTGGAGACCAGTGAGGTGAGCACGTGTCCCCACAACAGAGTGGACGGGGCAATCGGCATGGAACGAAATCGCTCAATGATCCCCCGTTGCACATCGGTAAACAAACGATACGCTGTATAGGAAATCCCGCTCGCAATCGCAATCAGCAGAATCCCAGGCAACAGATAATTCACATAATTCGCGGTCCCGCTTTGAATGGCACCACCGAACACATACACAAACAGCAACATAAACGCAATTGGCATGATCGTGACCGTGATGATAGTGTCCATACTGCGGAAGATGTGGCGCATGGAACGACCAAGCATCACGCTCATATCGCTGAAAAAGTGGTTCTGTATCGTTTCCATCTAGTATTCCTCCTTTTTGCCAATGATGGCAAGAAAGATCTCCTCCAAGGTCAGTTGTTTTTCCACATACTCAACCTGAGCAGGTGGAAACATCTTTTTGAGTTCCAGGAGCGTGCCGCTAGCGATAATCTTGCCCTCATGGAGAATGGCAATTCGATCAGCAAGCTGTTCAGCCTCGTCCAGATACTGTGTAGTCAAGAAGACGGTTCTGCCCCCCTCGGCAAGTTCCTTCACCACTTTCCACATCTCGATGCGTGCCTCGGGATCAAGCCCGGTGGTCGGCTCATCAAGGAAAATGATCGGCGGTGTTCCTACCAGACTCATGGCGAGGTCAAGCTTGCGGCGCATCCCGCCTGAATACGTCGCAACCCTGCGGTTGGCAGCATCTGTTAAACCGAAACGAGTTAGCAAATCATCCGCCGCCTGGCGCGGGTGTTTGACGTGTCGGAGTCGGGCGATCATGATGATGTTTTCTCGTCCGGTCAATATCTCATCTACGGCAGCGGATTGCCCGGTCAGACTGAGGGATTGCCACACGTGGACTGGCTTGGACGCCACATCAAAGCCATTGACAATGGCCGTTCCGCCATCGTGTTTGAGCAGCGTGGTAAGAATTTTGATAATCGTCGTCTTGCCCGCGCCATTGGAGCCAAGCAGGGCAAAAATGCTGCCCTGGTCCACCGTGAAATTCACGCCATTTAAGACATTCAGCTTCCCATATGACTTTTGGAGATCTGCTACCTGAATGGAAATGGTTTGCACAACCTTCCCTCCTTATATAATCGTAACCTTTGATAAATCGATGACTCGTAAGCCTTTAAGCGCAGCATAAGTCAGCTTATCCATCGTCGCGCCATCAAAGCAAATGGTTTTCATGGCAAGGTATGATTTGTTTGTCACGGAAAAAGGGAGAGTAAATGACACATTCTTAAGTGTCGCGCCCCTAAACGAAACATTGTTCAGTGCAGACTTGTCAAACTTGACACCGATGAAGGTCTGCCCGTCAAGTCGTAGTCCGCGCAGGTCGGAATAGGTGAAGTCTACGCCGAGAAAGGTACAGCTTTCAAAAGTTGTTTTTCTCAGGTCGGTATATTTGAAGTTGACATCAGTCAGCTTAACGCCGATGAATGTTGCTCCGACCAGCCCCGACTTGCTGAAGTTGGTGCGCACAAGGATGGCTTCACGGAAGTTTGCATCCGCAAGGTCGACCGT
Organism: Ktedonobacterales bacterium; assembly: GCA_027311145.1. Taxonomy (GTDB): domain Bacteria; phylum Chloroflexota; class Ktedonobacteria; order Ktedonobacterales; family Ktedonobacteraceae; genus DTNP01. Next base: position 831 of record DAICZM010000086.1, on the reverse strand, counting down.
TAAAAAGTCGCAATCGGTTAAATTGGTGCCTGCAAAAGTGGCTTCACGGACATCACTCACCCGAAACAAGCTCCCAGTTAAGTCTGCGCCTGTAAAGTCAGAGCCGCGCAACGCGCTCGCTTTAAAAATTCCTTTATGCGCGGTAACGCCCGCAAAGTCGCTCTTTGGCAAATTGCTTGCACTAAAGTTGATTACCACCTGCCGCTCCAGCGCGTGGGAGAGGCTGGCAACCTCCTGGACGGTTTGCTCAATGTCGCCGATACTCTCAATGGTCATGGCAAAGGCTGTTTCATCATCCTTGCCCTCGGCTTTGAGTTCACGGAAACGCTCCTGCAAATCGGAGAGCAGATCAGCCTTTAATTCGGTAGCACTTTTTACCCCCTCATAGGGAGCAAACACGCCGTTGACGTAATTAGTCAATTGCTCATTCATAACAAGACCCTTCCTTTACAAGAGGTTCTCCAGCACGCGCTTGGCGTACTCCCAATTGCTTTTGTTGCGATCATACGTCGCCTTCCCTTTTTCAGTAATTCTGAAGTATTTCCTCCTTCCGCCTTGCGATTCATCACCCCAATACCATTCGATATCACCATCCACCTCAAGCCGCCGGACGCTGGAGTACATCGTGGCTTCCTTTAATTCATATTCCCCACCCGAACGCTCGGCAATTAGCTTGACAATCTCGTAGCCGTAGCGGTCAGCCTCCGATAAGAGCCGTAAAATCATCGTGTCGGTATGTCCGCGCAGCAGGTCGGAGGTCAGTTTGTTTTCACTCATATCATCACCTCGTATCGGGAGTATACATCACAGTACTATGATTGTCAAGGTACT
>DAICZM010000085.1 GCA_027311145.1 Ktedonobacterales bacterium | reverse complement strand
ATATATAATTATAAGCGTATTCTTTTTATTGTTGAGGAAAGGGGAATGTGCCATGTCAATTGCTCCTGTGCGCACGATCACGCTGGGGATCGCTGCTCCCCATCCGCTCACTGCTGCGCATATTCGAGATGCCGCCGCCGTATTGCAGCGTGCCAGTCAACAGATGCAGGAGGCGGGTTATGAGGTTCAGACGGTGCGCATCGCTACCCGCCCTATTTTCACTGATCTCGCAGACTGGTCGTCCGCTGCGCTGATGACGTATGTGAATGCTGTGCAGGATATGCTTGACGATGTGGCTATTCAGTTCTGCTCGTTGGGAAGTGCGCCTGCTGCTCAGCCAAATTTTCCTCTCATCCACCTTGATCTTATCCCTGATCTGTTGGCCGCGACAACCGCACTGAGTGCAACGGTGCAACTGGCAACTGAGCAACATGGTTTGCGCCCAGAAGCGGCTCGACCAACGGCCCGTATCATACAACGGCTGGCATACGAGACGGAGGAAGGGTTTGGCAACTTCCGCTTTGCGATGCTGGCCTGCGTGCCACCAAGAGGTCCTTTTTTTCCCGCTGCCTATCATGATGGCCCACGTAGTCTTGCGCTCGGCGTGCAGGGCGCGGGTCTTGTCGCCCAGGCTTTGCATGAGTTACGAGAAGAGCAGGGCACACGAGTTGAGGAACCGTTGGCTCTGGCTCTCGTCACCGAGCGCGTGCGTGCAGTACTAGAGGCGTTTATGCAACCACTGGTTCAGCTTGGGCGTGCAATAGCGCAAGCGAGCGGCTCTCTCTTTGAAGGCATTGATCTATCACCTGCGCCACTGGGTCAGGATAGTATTGTCGCGGCTCTGGAATTGTGTGGCTACGGCCCTTTTGGCTCGCCTGGCACGTTGGCTGTTGCGGCGGCGATCACTGCTGCGCTCAAATCTACGCATCTGCCAAGCTGTGGCTATTCGGGGTTGATGTTACCTGTATTGGAAGATGCCACACTGGGGCAACGTTGGAGTGAGGGTCTTGTCAATGCACAGACGCTTTTGCTTTATTCTTCTGTGTGTGGGACGGGGCTAGATACTGTACCGTTGGCAGGCATGATTGGAACAGAGGCGATAGAACATCTTTTGCTCGACGTGGCGACGCTCGCACTGCGTCTACACAAGCCGCTTTCGGCACGCCTTTTTCCTGTTCCACGGCGGGTAGTAGGCGAGTATACCACATTTACCTCGCCTTACCTGACCAATGCTCTCATTCGGCCATAGATGGGTGGGCGGTAGCACAGGCACGCCCCACTCATCTTTTTTAAGGAAGAGGGATGTCCTCGCCCCAGAGAGCCGCCATAACACCTTCATAAGATGAGCGAACACTCTCGTACAAGCGCGCATTCTCAATGGCTAGCGCGGCGAGGCGGGCAAGAACAGAAAGAAATTTTACGTCATCCTCTTCAAAATGTGTTGGGTTGTCAGCGTAAACACGCATGACACCAATGGCGACGCCATGCACTTCTAGCGGCACACAGAGAATCGAGATCAAGCCCTCATCTCTGGCTGCATCCTGATACTGGAAACGCGGGTCGGTACGCACATCCGTGATCTGGACGGTGTTGCCGTGTAACACCTCGCTATCAATCAAGCTCAAATCTACAAGAACCGCTCCTTTTGCCAGGTAATTCTCACTCAAGCCATCGGACGCACTCAAACGCAATTGTCCGGTACTTGGATCGAGAAGGCGCACACTACATGCTTTGACACGCATCGCTTCTGACGTACTTCGCACGATGCCCTGAAGCACCTGACCCAATTCCAGACTGGATGAGATAGTAAGTGCGGCCTGATAGAGCGCAGTGTAGTAGTTTTTGTGGGAGCGATGTCCCGTTGGGTTGGATGTTGTTTCTGCCATCTACAGGTGTCTCCTCATCAAGCACTGCGGTGCAGTATGATACGTGGACAATTAAAACAAAACGCACACTTTTATTACGTAATTGCTGTTACATCTGTATCACTTACACAGGCTAAAAAAGAAGTAGATAGAACCTCCTGTCAATAGTGTTGCTATTGGCTGATGATGGCATTCTCTCTCCAATACGTGATCGGTTACGTTGTCTGTAGCGCAGGAACGGGATTGGGGTCCTGTACAAGCCAGACGCGACATGGTGAATTGGCAAGCACATACGAAACGGTTTTGCCTATATCAAGCTGGCGTGTTCCGTGACGAACCTGTCCAATAAGAATCAGTGAACATTTATGATCCTTCGCCTCTTCAACTATTGCGGAACCGCCATCGCGGGCTTGTACAACCTCTGCAACAGCATCACAGCCAATACGTTCTGCCAGTTCTAATGCAGCTTTCAATAATTTGTCGGCACGCTCAGACTCCTGCGCAAGCGTGGCATTCAAGGGTAGTGCACGCGGTACTTCGATAACATGCACAAGATGGACCTTACGTTTAGCTCCTTTTGCCATTTGACAGCCGATGTAGACGAGATTAGAATCGAGCTTTTCGCCCGCAATGACCACGGCGATGTCGCCATTTGCGGTTTCTCCAAGTGCCGATTTGCTCATCTCAATCCCTTCCCTGGCCTTGGAACCCCATAAGTGAACCATGATTTTTTCTCCTCCTGATGGAGTATGATAGGACGACACTATTAAGGTCATCCTTTAACGTACTGTACTAATGATAACGTATCTTCGCCAATTCTGCCATAGTAAAAATGCCAGTAAGAGAGTGTGTTCGCTATTCTATTTGTTATACAGCGCGAGCATACATAGCGGATACACTTTAGTCCGGTTCAATGGTGGCGGTCAAGCCGTAGCCAAGCAGGCGTTCCTGATAGTATTCGGCAACTTCTCTAGGGCAAACGATGACCACTGCGTTCCCTTTTAAGTGCGCGGTGAGCATGATCTCGCTCGCTTCACGCACACTCAGTTGGCTGACGGAGTGGAGCAGCGCAAAAACAACGTAGTCCATTTCATTATAATCGTCATCGAAGAGGATGACCTTATACGGTGGGAGGAGTCTGGTCCGAATGCGTTCCAACTCTTCGGGCTTGATCTGAAGGTATGGTGCGATGTCAGATAGTGTTTTCAACATTGCTCGGTAGCTCCAGGCAAATACATCACATAAAAATACGGTATCAGATAGACAAAAAAGATACCTATTCTATTCTAACTAAATGGAGGCAAATTTTCTAGCCTTGCAGAAAACGTTCCTAGTATGCTCATGGTATGCTCATGTTGTCTATCGCTTGCCTGCATTACCGGGAGCCTTCCAGAGCCAGCGCAGGGCGTTGAGACGCGACGGTGCTGGCATGACATAGTGGCGAGGCTGTATGTCAGTATTGCTCTGTTGGCTGGTATGATCTAGTGTCTCAAGCAATTCGAGAAATAGGTTCACACTCTGCGCTACGCCCTCGACCATCAGATAGCCGCTGGGCTTGACAGCATCGCCCACTTGATAGAGGCCACGTAGGGGTGTTTGGGGAAGTCTATCCTCGCCTTGCACGATGCGATTAACAGGCCACTCGCCTCGGTACATGCCCATGGTCAAAACGCGACAGTGTTTGTCGAATGCCTCTCCGAAAAGTAGATGCAAATCCGCTAGTGCAAGGGCGCGCTCTTCCTCAATATTGTTGCTTTGAATGACTTGATGGCTAATAAGTAGGTGTTTCCCAGGAGGGGCCAGACTGGGATCACTATTGGTTGGCTGTACCATACCTGCGATACGCTGTGTGTCCAGGCAATACATAATGCCGCGATGTGGGATGAGCGAGATGTCGCTAAGGATGTGAACCTTCAAGCCAACGGCTTCATGTATGTCAGCATGGTCTACCTGCTGTTTTAACACGTTGCTCTGCGTTACTGTGCGGTTCTGTAAAAGGGCAACTGTCGCACGTGGTCCGACGTCACTGACGACCAGTGGGGCGTGTAGCTCAAACTCTTCGTTGTCGGCTTTGTTGCGCAGACGCACGCCCGTCACTGCTCCATCATGCGAGAGAATGCGCAGAACCTCATGGCTGAGCAGCAGTTTACCGCCCTGGGCGCACACATGGCTTTCCAATTCGTTTGTCAATTTACCACACCCGCCTTGTACAATCGCGGGCGCACCAAAACGCAGCATATGTTTGGTGATACGCGCAACTTCTGCTGTACTGACTTGAGGCAGGTCAAGGCTTAGGGCGAAACGTGCGATACGCTCAAAAAAAGCCACGAGCTGCGGATTGCGCTTGACATCGATATGGCGTTCTAGCCAGAGGCTAAAGGGGAGTTGTTGCTCATATGGGGGTAACGGGCGTAAAAATATCAGATAGCCGATGTACACTAACCAGAAAAACTGATGCGCTCCTAGAAATTTGTAAACACTGAGCAGACCGCGTGCGCGAAATTGTTTGCCATGCACATGAAAAGAACCAAACACATCGGCATCGAAGAAGTGATGGGGAATGTGCAAACGGTGTAGCATATGGGCCAAGACTCCGCTACTCCCAAAGGGAACCATATGCACGGCCCCAGTACTGACCTGCACTCCGTGAAAATTTTTTGCGGTAAAGCGACCGCCGCTGTGTGGTAGACGTTCGACAATTGCCACGCGCAAACCGCGCTGAAGCAGGTGTGCAGCACTGAGTAATCCACCCAAACCTGCTCCAATGATGATTGCATCGAAATGTTGGGGGGGAAGTGTCGTGCCTATATCGGTAAACTGAGACGCTCCTGCGTGCGGCTCGCCAAGATTCTGCATAAGAAGAAAATTCCTGCTATCGCCAGAGAAGCGCGCCCATAAGTGCGTGCGCCTCTCTGGCCTGTATGTTTGTTGGCGTTAGTGTTCTTCACCAATCAGGCTGCGCAACAAGCTATTGCACTCTGCCATTGTGTTAAGAACATTCTGGTGAATCTGGAAGACTTTGTTCAACTCGCGCGCCTTGCGGGCCAACTTGCCCACATATTCGATGTCGCGTGGGTTGTTCATCACGTCCTCCATTAATTGGAGCAGGTCTGCCCAAGCAAGGGCTTCGCGGGCGCGTGCCACATCAGCAATTGTGCTGTCCATGCGCTCGGTTACCCGCCACACGGCAGTGCGCAACTGGCCCGTTGTTTGCTCAACCTGCTGCTCATGGCTACGCATCGCTTCCTGTGTCCCGTTAATCTGCTCCTGCAGAACCATCACCTGTCCATCCAGGCTAGAGAGTGCTGCCATCAACGCGCTCATATCGGGTAAGACGGGCATTTCAAGGTTGGTGATGCGGCTGAACGTCACATTTTCGCTGCTGGCGGCAGGTGTGCTGGTTGTCATGCCACGTACTGGGGCTACTGCTGGTGTTGCTGGCTGACGCGGTGCTGGTGTAACTGCTCGCGCGGTTACGCCATCGGCCTTGACATCGGATGCGGCGGCTAGACTGGCGGGAGTGGCGACAACAGCGGGTGTGTCGAGCGGAGCCGGGCTGGGAAGCAATGTTGCCCCAGGTGTGCTGGGAACAGGGGCGGGAGCCATAACAGGTTGTTCTTGTGGAAGCTCGGTAGGAGGCAAGGGTAGACTGCTGGCGGGCGAAGCAGCTTTGAAAGCTTCTACAACATCTTTGCTGTCTGCTGGGCGTGTGCCATAGGGATCACTGGTTACCAGGGTTGCTTCTTGGTCGTCGCGTGTGCGTGCTGTCTGCTCAACAGACTTGAAACTGACATTAATGGTTGGCATGTCGGCGATATCCTGAGAAGCAGGAGTGAGAACTGGCACGGGCGCATTCTCGGGGTGGAAAACTAATTCGTACTCGCCGATCCCAATCAGATCGTTATCCTTTAACTGATAATGTGTCATTGTCTCAATCTGCTGCCCGTTGACAAAGGTATTGTTGGCACTGCCCTCATCGCGAACGTAATAGTTGCCCTGTTCATAATGCAGCGTGGCATGGCGACGCGAAGTGAGTTTATCCTTTGCTAGTAGGATGTCACTGGTAGGGGCGCGCCCAATCGTCATTTCGTGCTTGTCGAGGACGAAATCGCGTATGAGTTCACCTTTATCTCCGCGTAGAATCAACGTAGCTGGATGCTCGATGCGTTCCGCGCCGGGCACCATTGTTTGTGCGGCGGGATCAATTGCATAGCCTGCTTGATCGGGGGCAGAGCTTTTGACGGTTGCGTCGTCCCAACTAGCCGCTGGGGCAGGGACTACAGGAGCAGCGGGCGGCATACTTGACCAGTTTTCCGCACCTGGCGCACCTGGTGCCCATTCGGGGGCAGCAACTGTTGCCTCTCCGATGCCCGCTGGTACGGGTGAGGCCGGCACTGGCGTGGCGGCTACAAGACGGTTGCCACAATTCAGGCAGAAATTATCCCCTGGGCGTGTTTCCGCGAAACAATAGGGACACTTATCCATGAGTGATGTTCCTCCCATTCCAAGCACATACGGATTGACGCACGTGCGAGTGCAAGACTGTTGCTAGTATACCAGATGTAGAATTAAGCGTCGAGTGCATCATCAGTTGCCACATCATCCTTTCCTCTGCTGTGGCATATTCATCAGGTTGTTGGTATCCAGGTGACGTCAGGTTGGAGCGCGTTAAAGAGCGTTTGTAGTTCGGCTGTTGTTCCTTGTGCCGAGAAAACGATACTGGTTGTGCCATGCACGCCATTGCATACCTGAAGCGGAGCCGTCGCGGAACCCTGTGTTGCGCTTGGCGTGCCTGTTGCTGCCGTATTCGCCTGGCTTGTTGTGGTTACATTACACGCAAATGCGGTACTTTGTGAATGCATGGGGGCCTCCGACAGCGTCATTGCGGTATGATTGGGTAATAGATAGCCAATCGTGAAGCTGCCGCCCAGAATGGGGTCATGTACCATACCATATGCGCTGACCAGGCATGTGCCAGTTGGAAGCGTGGGAGGTAAGAAGGTCGTAAAGCCGATCTCACCCTTGACCGTTTGCCAATCGGTCAGCGTCGTGGGCGTCATTGAAGCACTTGCTCCCGCCGTGGCTGTTGGCGTTGTCGTCGGTGTACTGGCCGCTGTCGCTGTCGCTGTCGCTGTTACTGGTGTGCCACTGATGGGTGTTGCGCTTGCACCCTCATCGCGGAAGATCATCAGCGGTTTGCCACACCAGTGCAAATTGCGCAATGCCAGCTCGTTTGTTCCGACGGTTGCACTGGAACTCGCTGATGAACCAAAACTGAGACTGGAGCAAGAGGCCAGTAACAGACCTGGCAGGAGCAGGCAACCTATCAATAGAAGTGTCTCAGTTTGAGAGGTTCTTAGACGCGGAACTGGAACCGCCAGACCTCGTATAAATTTTTGTCCGCCATACAAGAACGTCTGAAACATACGAATGCAAAACTCCTTCAACGCCACACAATCCTTTATATGCTTTGGATGGTCCGGTAAAAAGCTGCCATGGAAGACCACCTACAATACTAAACGGACAAGAGTCAAAACTCTCTCACAAGCATTACCACTAGCACGATGCCAGTATACGCTAAAATGCGCAAAATGCCTATGAACTACCTCTCAATTGGGCAATTCCTCTTCTTTTTGGAGCCTATCCGGTATTCGTTTGCAGGCTGTATTACGTATATCTAATAAGAAATTGTAAGAAATTGGTACTAAAAATGGGCTTTACATCGGTTTGATTCGGTGTTACTATTACAGACCATTGTTATAAACCATTCCTTATCCCGTTCTGCTGAAATATCCCTGCGTGAGGTAACTAAATGTGAACGCAAAACAAATCTGGCAAACAGTGATCGAACGACTCCAGACCCAGGTGAATCAGGCCGTGTTTACCGTCTGGTTTCAGGGAACCTCCGCCATCTCTTTTCAGGATGGGGTCTTTGTTGTGCGCGTTCCCACAACGTTCGCTAAAGCTCATTTGGAAGGTCGCTTCATTGAGCGCATTCGCTCAATCCTCAGCGAGGTGACGGGCCAGGCCCTTGAAGTACAGTTTGTGGTGGCAAAGGAGAATAGCGGCGAGCTAAATCAGGAAGAGCTACCTGCCGACGCTCCTGCTCCACGCCGCAACTATCGGATGGCGCGTGGACGCCCTTCGGCTGCACAACGCGAGCGGCGTATTGCCGATACCGCGGCGGCAGCAATGAACTCGTTTGCCCCCATGCCTCCCAATTCTAGTGTCCATCGTAGCGGGCATAGCGATGCCACGCTCTCCTTGTCATCTGCGGAAGAGACTCAACCTCTTGATAGCGTCACTGAGCGCAGGACACCTGTGGAGCCACAGCCGCTACCGCTACAAGACAGTAAGCTCTCCTTTGCCAGTGTATTTGCATCTCCTGCTGAAGGTTTGCTCAATCCACGCTATGCGTTTAAAACCTTCATTGTTGGCAAATCAAATCAATTGGCGCATGTAGCCGCGCTGGCCGTCTCTGAAAATCCTGGGCGCGTATATAACCAGCTCTTCTTCTATGGGGGAGTTGGCCTTGGCAAAACGCATTTGCTGCATGCCATTGGCCATGTTGGTGAAACGGCGGGCCTGCACGTGCTGTACGTGACTTCCGAAAAATTTACAAATGAAATTATTAACGCTATCCGTTTCCAAAAAACTGAAGAATTTCGCGCTAAATACCGTCAGATTGATATTCTGCTCGTTGATGACATTCAATTTATTGCCGGCAAAGAGTCTACCGAGGAAGAGTTTTTTCACACCTTTAACACACTGCATAATGCCAGTAAGCAGATTGTAGTGACGAGTGATCGTCCGCCAAAGGCCATTCACAGTTTGCAGGACCGTCTGCGCTCCCGTTTTGAGTGGGGTTTGCTGGCTGACATTCAGCTGCCGGAATACGAACATCGGCTGGCTATTTTGCGCTCGAAGGCCGATTCGGTGCGTTTCCACATCCCCAGTGGTGTCCTTGAATATATCGCTCGCCCAGAGTGTAGCAGCGTGCGTGAATTGGAGGGTGCGCTTAATCGTGTGATTGCCTATGCCACCTTGCATGATGCTCCACTGACGCAACAACTAGCGGCCCAGGCCTTAGAGCATATTTACAACGAATCTAAACCTGTTGCCGTAAACTTGACTACTCGTGAAGTCATGGAAGGGGTGTGTCGCTACTATAATGTCGACCCTCTCTTGATGCGCGGCAAGCAACGTGATCGCGAGATCGTTTGGCCGCGTCAAGTCGCCATGTATCTGATGCGTGAGGAAACAAATGCCTCGCTCCTGCAAATCGGAGCCGAATTAGGTGGACGTGACCATACCACAATTATGCACGGCTGGGAAAAAGTGCAGGCTGAGGTAACACATAATGACCGTATTCGCCGCGAAATTGCCGCTGTGCTTGAGTCTATTCAACGTGGGCACGCCTAAAGCATGTGTAGATGCGCTCCATCGGCTTGCGAACTGGAACATACGACGTAGCCTGCGTACTATTTGCAGGTCGACAGAGCGCATCTGGTGACAATTATGATGGGCTAGCGGCGATACCAGAAATGGTCCCAGGCCTCCCAGAAATTTGTCCCTGTTGAGGAGACGGTACGTGGTCCTTCTAACACCACGCCCGTCTGGCCTTTGAAATCACTGGCTCGGTCCGGTGTGGCCAGCTCAACGCGGAACGTCACAGGGCCAGCGACCTTATACGGCTGAGGCCAGCGATCACGCATACTTAACGCCTGGGCTGCACGCATTTCGATCAGTGCGCATGCATCTTTGGGGGCCATATTGCGCGATGAGAAACGGCCCAGGCCGGTTTTGACGGGGGCAATCACCACTTCATCACCGAGTAGCTGCCGAACCTCGCGGCAGGTTGCCACATCGCCCGAGACAAAGACGGCTGGTACGTCCCAACAGCCTGCAATCGCCGCCAGAATGCCGCTTTCCCCGACCAGCGTGCCGTTAATCGTTGCGTTATACCAGGCTTCCGAGGAGACTGTGTGGCAAAGGACGCCATCGGGCGTGCCGGCCATCGCGTGCGCTCCCACAAAGAGGATGGCATCGCAGCCCTGCTCAAACGGCGTGATATAGCGCGCCCAGGGATAGCCAAAGATGTATTCCGCTCCCGACTCCAAGTGATCTGGCAAGAAACTCTTGAAACTATAGGCCCCGCCGGCGCCATGACAATCTACTACAACCACCTCACTCGCCCCTGCCGCACGCGCTCCACGTACCGCTGCGTTCATCTCGTTGGTATACAATTTTCTACATTCTTCGTATAGGGCAGTTCCCCCCGTCACCTGCTCCCAAGTTTCGATGCAGGAGATGCCCTCCATGTCACAAAAAATAACGACACGCATTCCATACCCTCTTCCGCAAGACAACTGCAAAGCGTTGTCTTGCTATTTTCTCTCTGGCGATCACATCTGTCTTGTGCTGTGCGCTCATGTCCGATAGATAGAGCGCGATACACGCCGCCTGGATTTTGTCCGAACGGCTTGTTGCCTCTCTTTTACTACGGGCGACTCATATTCGCGGTAGATGCGTTTGCCGATGCGCCACCCAAAGTAGCCACCCAAGATGATGCCTAGCGCGAGAACTGGGATGGTGGCAACGCCGAAAAAAGCCCCATTTGCCAGCATAATCGACGTAGCGGTGATAAGCAAGGCCGTGAGAAACAGGCCAACAATTGTACCGAGACAACAACCGAGCGGTCCGCCGTGCGTCTCACCACGTGCTTCAGGCGGGAGCAATAGTTCGGGATCGGCTGAAAGCTGACCTTCGTCGCTCTCCTCGGCTTGCGTCTCGCGAGCAAGGCCTTCGTAGATGCTTCGCTCATCTTTGAGAGGGGAGACCTGCTCTTGCTCCGGCACAGTTGTCTCGCCCATCGGCCCGGCGGAGTCCTCTTCTGGCATGCCTCCGTCAGAAAATACTGATGACATGATAAATCCCCTCAGGATGCACGGTGCATCTCGTAAAAATGCTATACGCGTGTGTTCTGCTAGAATACGCTCTACTCTTCATGCCCATTGCTGTCTAGAATGTCCCGAATTGGCGATCTCCAGCATCGCCCAGTCCTGGGACAATATAGCCGACCTCGTTTAACTTTTCGTCCAGAGCCGCAATATAGATATCGACATCAGGATGCGTCTGCACTAATTTTAGTAGGCCATAGGGAGCGGCGATAATGCCTATATAGCAGAGGCGTGGAATGCCGCGCCGTTTCAGGATATTAAGGGCGTCAATCGCGGAACCACCTGTCGCCAGCATCGGATCAACGGCATAGCAGACCTGAAGATTGACCTTATGCGGCAACTGGTTATAGTATTCCATCGCCTGTAGCGTGCGTTCGTCGCGTCGCAGGCCGAGATGCCAGATTTGTGCATCAGGGATAACTTCACGGAACCCTTCGGCAAGGCCTAGACCTGCCCGCAAGATGGGCGTGACGCCAATGCCGCCTGCGAGCCGATAGCCTTGTGTGGGCGAAAGTGGGGTATCAATAACACAGGCGTCCAGGGCTAGTGCGGCAGTTGCCTCATAGGCAAGTAGTGCGCCAATCTCCTTGACCAAGCGATAAAACTCTGGCGGTTGTGTGTTGCGATCACGCAGCGCAGTCATCTTGTGGGCCATCACGGGATGGCTTGAAAGATGCACACGTGGCAAGCTCAGCACCTCAGCTCGTGTCGGCTGAGCAATGCCTTGCATGGGTAATTTGGGCTGTTCTCCCCCGTGAGTACTTGTTTCGGGCATAAACACTCTCCTTTTTCGTTGTGTTATTAGGAATTGTATCAGAGATGGGCGTGAGGCGTCGAGTGTGCTACCTTCGTCTCTTTTTGTGTGCCCTTTTTTATTCTCTGCACGCTTGAAATGATCCCTGCCCGTTTGTCGGTGTTGGTTTATTTCCTCAAAGGTTTGTGGAGGTGGCTGTAGCGTACCGAATTTTTCTGTACCTGTTTACTAATCATATGTAGTAGCGTCAAAGAGGATATGTGAAAGATTATTTGATCTTATGGGCCTCTATTGCTAAAGTATAAAGTCTTTTCCGTTCTTCTATTAGCGGTAGCTTGCCAAGGTCCCTTTGTAACCATTTGGCTCTGCTCAGGTCGGATCCATTTAGATTAGTTTCTCTCAGGTTAGTTTCACGTGCTTAGCAAGCATGATGCGTGCAATTTTTGTCCATTATTATCTGCCTCTATCAAACGGTTTTGATATCAATTTATTAGGCTGATGCTAAACTTATATCTCGTCTGTTAGCCTCAGGTGTAAAAGCTTCAGTTGGCTCGGTCCAACACTCAGACGTGATTTTTACCCATAAATCACCAATAGCTTTTGCTACGGCTTCAGCCATTAATGGTGGTACGGCATTAGCTAGCTGCTGCTGTTGATCATTGGCAGTACCATGAAAACGAAACCAATCTGGAAACGATTGTAATCTGCAAGCTTCTCTAAACGAAAGACCACGATGCTGTACAGGATGAATAAGCATAGATTTTCTGTAGTGACTGATAGTTATGGCCGGCTCACCTCCTCGTAGTCTTCTGTAAATATTACTGTGTGTATTATCAACGTTTTTGTAGTTGGTCATTTCATCCTTTATTGCTTTCCAGTTCTGGCCTTCAGGAATTTTCTTATATCGTTCGATTACATAGTCAGCATGCTTTGTTGTTACATGATCATATAAATCTGAATTGTTCATATGGCGACGCATCTTTACTACGTAACTGTTGTTTCCAGGGTGGTACTCCCCTACCCAATTTTGTCCGTTTTCTAAAGGGGGCAAATCTTCTATGGCCTCATTTACAGATACCTGTTGAGCGGACGTTAATAGCTCTAAAAAAGGTGTTAGATTTACTACACTTGGATTACTTATTAGATCAGAACGAACACCGAATAGAAAAAATCGCATACGGTGTTGTGGGATACCAAAGCTAACGGCATCTAACACTCCGTACCAGACATGGTAACCCAGCATTGAAGCTTTTTTGATTAGGAATTTTTGTACGTTATTTGGTCTGTTTTCAAATTCAGGAAAGAGACATTCTTGTGTAGAAACAAGGCACATATCCTGAGTTGGTTCTGTCCATTGAACACCTTGGACGTTTTCTATCAAAAACATTTTGGGCTGAAACTCATTGATTTTATCTAGAAATATATTTATGAGTTTATTTCTATCTTCTTTACTTTTTGCCTTACTTCTTCTGTTTGCGCTAGAAAAACCTTGACAAGGTGGACCTCCAATCAATAGGTCAAGTTCTCCAACTTTTAATTTAAGCAATCTTAATACAGCAGCAACATTAAGTTTTTCGACATCTCTTTTCAGGACTCTAGGGATACTAGGTAGTATATCTGGAGCATTTTGTAACAACCATTCTATATTCTGCTTATAACTGGCAACAGACTGGTGATCATTGTCTATTGCCAAGACAGGGCGAAACTGTATACTTGCTTGATGGGCTAAAATAAATCCTAAACTAAGCCCACCAGCACCAGCAAATAGTTCTACTACTTTTAAATTTTCCTTAGTTGCCATTGGTAGCTCCGTTATTCCTTTTCCACATTGAACATAAGTGCATAACGACCTTCTGGGAATACAGCAACGGGTATCCAGAACGGTGTAT
>DAICZM010000084.1 GCA_027311145.1 Ktedonobacterales bacterium | reverse complement strand
GCCATGCTGGCTGCTGGCGAGTTGTTTGGGACGCACGATGCCGCGTCTAATAGCAAAGACAATCAACGCGACTAAAACCAGCACGACAAATGTGTCGAGTATGCTGGAGAAGACAGGATTATCACCGATCAGGGGAAAACTGCCATTAAAAGCACCAAGCATCAAATTGAGAAGGCCAAACTGAATAATGATGAAGCCCCAGAAGGTGAAAAAGTGTGCGATACCAGGGATAGGGTCACGTAGCACGCCGCTTTGACCCAGCACAACCTGAAAGATAGAGCCGAAACGATCATCAAGACGGTCGGTGCGATCTTCCGGGCGCGCCTTCGCGAGCAAGGCCACCAGTTTCCCTGCGCGCAGACCAAAAAGGCCAAGTGCGGCTATCACAAGCAGCACAAATAGTACAGTGCCGACCCATCCCCCAGTTGGTGAGATGACAGGGGGTGTCATAAAAAACCTCCGCTTTCAATTACCATTGCTCAAGAGAAAAATTGATAAGAGCAGGGCGATCCTTGCGGTCGCCCTGCTCTTATTGCCCGTGTTTGAACAGGATTGACCGTTGTAATCGCCCATCACGCCCCTACACCACTCGATGCTGTTGTCCGTCCGTTCACAAAACGTATCGCATGACGTTTGACAAAGCACTACGCTTTGCGTTTCTTGACCTCTTCGGTCAGTTTGGGCAGGATAGTTAGGGCATCGCCGATGATGCCGAGGTCTGCCACCGAGAAGATGGGAGCGTTCTCGTCCTTATTGATGGCGACGATATACTTGGAGCCTTTCATCCCTGCTAGGTGCTGAATCGCTCCACTGATGCCAGCCGCAACATACAACGTTGGCTTGACGGTCTTTCCTGTTTGCCCTACTTGATAGCTGTATGGTAGCCAACCTGCATCTACAATAGCGCGTGTCGCACCCGGTGCGCCACCCAGTGCAGTCGCGAGGTCTTCGACAAGACGGAAATTTTCGGCCTTGCCCAGGCCACGCCCACCGCCCACAACAACGCTGGCATCTTCAAGTGCTGGCCCAGTGCTTTCGACTTCGATGCTTTCCAACACCTTGATGCTTTGCGAGGCGGCACTGATGCTTGTATTGAGCATCTCAACCTCTGCGGAGCGCCCCTCATAGTGTTCCACGGCAAAGGCTTTTGGGCGCACCAGCACGATGCCCGTGCCCTGCTGCGGATGAGTTGCAGTGACAACGTTCTCGCCGCCCCAGGGAACCGTGACTTTGAGGCCCTCACTGTCGAAGGCAAGGTCGGTTGTATCGGTAATCAAACCCATATTGTTGCGCACATTGAGGCGTGCTGCGATATCGCGCATTTCGTAAGTTGTGGCGAGCAGCAAGAGGTCTGGCTGATGCTGCTTGAGCAACGCGCTCACCGTCTCGACGGCAGGTAGGGTGAGATAGGTATCATAGATAGCTTCGGCATGGGCATAGACCTTTTCTGCCCCATACTCACCTAACGTAGGAGCAACTTCCGCTGCTGCGGCTCCCATGACGATAGCCTCGGCGCGCCCCAGCTTCGCTGCCTTGCCCAGGACTTCCAGTGAGGAGCGCACAGGTTTGCCATTTTCTAGTTCGATTAGTACCCAGATAGTTTTTGCCATAGTATCATCTCCTCAGGACTTAGAGCAACTGATAGCGTTGCAAGAAATCAGCGATCTGCTGCGCTGCATTGCCATCGTCTTTTATGACCTGCCCCGCTGCACGTGCCTCGGCCTTGCCGATCACTAGCACACGCTCACGTGCGCCTGCTTCGCCAACCTGCGAGGGGTCAAGCCCCAGGTCTTTTATGCTGAGCTGACTAAATGGTTTCTTCTTCGCCCCCATAATACCCTTCATCGTGGGATAAATTGCCTCGAAAGAGCCGCTGGCAATCGTGATGACGGCGGGCAAGGAGCATTCGACCGTCTTGTATCCGGTAGGAGTGACGCGCTTGATAATGGCTTTCTGCCCCTCAACCTTGATCTCGCGCGCAAAGGTGAGTTGTGGAAGAGACAGGAATTCTGCGATGCCGCCCGGAACCATGCCCGTATAGCCATCCGTACTCTCCGTTGAGCAGAAAATCAGGTCCGCCCCCTCTTTTTTAAGAACCGCTGCCAGGACACGCGCTGTGCTAAGCGCGTCTGAACCGGCTAAAGCGGGGTCCGTTACCAGGATGGCCTTGTCAGCACCCATCGCGAGCGCACGTCGTAGTGCTTCTTGCGTACTGGCTGGTCCCATACTGACTACGACCAACTCGCTGTTGCCAAGTGTGTCGCGCAACTTGAGGGCTGCTGAAATAGTACTCTCATCACCAGGGTCAAGCACAAGCGTGACACCGCTACGCATTAAGCGTTTGGTGTTTGGATCAAGCTTGCTGAGTGTTGTATTTGGGTCGGGAACCTGTTTCACACAGACAAAAATCTTCATCGTCTATTCGCCTCGTCTTTGTATAGATAGGACGTGAGATATCGGGAACTACCCAGGATAGTATTTCTGGTTTCCTTAGCTATCCTATTGTACCTGTCTATAAAAGTGGGTGTCAACGTAACCAGCTAACATTGCTCTCTCAATGTGCCGCCCGCGTTTTTTATATCCTGCTTTTCGTTTCCTCCTCTCTCTGTTCTGAGGAAGAGTCGTTACGAAATAGGTCGCTCTTCTCCTTTTTTGAAACGTTTCCAAAAACTCTTTACAGGAGCGTTGAACTATGGTACGCTCAAAAGAAGTACAGAAACATCGGCCCATCGCAGGCGGATGTGAGCGTTCTATTTTTCCAAAAAACAAGTAGGTAGAGAAGATATGGTTGCAACAATTCATGATGTGGCGCGTGTGGCAGGAGTAGGTATTGGCACTGTTTCACGGGTGATTAATAATAATACGAGCGTGAAGCCGGGAACACGCGAGCGGGTGCTGGCTGCAATCAATCAGTTAAACTACAAACCCAACCCCATTGCGCGTAGCATGATCTCGAAACGCACCAATTCTATTGGCGTGATTGCACCGTTTTTTACGCGCCCTTTTTTTATGGAAGTCTTGCAAGGGGTCGAGGTTGCAACCGCTAGCTATGGCAAGGAACTGGTATTGTACAATGTACGTACCGATGAGCAGCGGGACCACTGCTTCTCGGATCTGCCAATGCATCGTAAGGTCGACGGGGTGCTGATTCTCTCTCTCTCGCCTGATGAGGCTGTTGCGCAAAACTTCCGGCGTGTTGGGCTACCTGTTGTCTTGGTCGATGCCTATAGCCCTTTGCTCACATCGCTTGTTGTTAACAATAAAGATGGGGCATACCAGGCTATACAGTATTTGCTACGGGCAGGACATCAGCGCATTGGTTTTATCAATGGGATAATTGAGGGCAATTTTAAGTTCAATCAGGCTACTGATCGCCTGGAAGGTGTGCGCTGTGCGCTACAAGAGGCGGGTCTATCCTTGTCTGCGGACCTGCAAGAAGAGACTGCATGGAGTCGTCTCGGTGGGCGCGAGGCTGCCCTACGCATACTGACGAGTGCGCACCGTCCGAGCGCGCTCTTTGTTGCCTCAGATATCCAGGCGGTTGGTGTGTTGGAAGCGGCCAAAAGTCTGCATATTCGTGTGCCAGAAGAGTTAGCTATCATCGGCTTTGATGGTATTGAAATTTCCGAGCTACTGGGTTTGACGACAATGCAGCAGCCAATGTGGCAGATGGGCGAGCAAGGCATCCATAAGTTGATAGAACTGATTGAGGACCCTCTGCACGCCCCTGAATTGATTTGGCTGAACACAACACTTATCGAGCGTGCGACAACGAGCGGATAGCAGCTTGCTGAACAGGGCACTGGCGAAAGTGAGATGTAGAAGCATGGATGAACAATATGACGATCTGGCTATTGAAATTGTCAGTCTGAATGATGAGCCAGACAGATCGACTCCCTCTATGTATCCTGCAAGGCGCAAACCTCTCATGGCGGCGCATTCCATGGTGGCTCCGCGTTTTTCGCGTCGTCAACGCCGACTTCAGGCTGTCATAACCACGACCTGTGTGGTGCTGATCGTAGGTGTCTTCCTCGGTAGCATTTCCTCTGTGCGTGCTGTGCTTGGAAAGACGTTCACCTCACTTTGGCCTGCTACATCACCTGCTGCTCTCGACGGTGTGAATGCTTTTTATGTCGATGGTACGCCATCGTGGGGACAACTGCTCGTCGATGGTCATCTTGTCGCACATTTACCTAAAATTGGTTCTGATGCCCCCTTGCAACTTGCGTCTGGTCAGCATCATCTCGTCTGGCAGGCAGCTCCCTTTCGCTCACAAGCATGCGTGGTCTCTATTCCTATTAATCTTGTCAAAGATACCTGCTCCTATAATAAGACCATTCAGGACGCTCATGGTTATTCTGTATGGTTACTGACCTTTTCGGTTTCGCTTGCTCTTCTGCCTTCCCTACAACGCATGGCACTGGTGCAACGTGTACAGCAAGCTCTCGATCAGCAACAATCAAGTATTCTGATGCATCCACATGAATTATATGCGATTGCAACCTCGTATGCGGTAAAAATGTATGCCGTTGGCACGAATGTGCAAAAAGCGACTCAGCCAATGATGGCAGCGATGCACTTCCAAATCGATACGGATGCATCTATGTCAGTCCAATGTATCGATAATACGTTTGGACAGCCTTTCTCGTCCGCGTGCGTGTTTGATGGGCAGGATTGTCGCTTACTTTGTAGCATGCCAGATTTTGTACAGATGCTGACCTTTCCCGCAAGTGCCTGGATTGCGTTTGGTGTTGTACACATCTCGTGGACCTATATGACGTTTAATGGACAACGTATTACCAGTGATCAGCCCGATAGAGCGGACGTTACGGTTCCAGATGCTTACCTCATGCCCTTGAGTATCAGTTGGCTGCACGGTATGTGGGTGGTGCGTACACCGTTTATGGATGCCAATCTTAATCTTGATAGTGCTGCCCAACCAGCCTGTTTGCCTGCACAAGCCGATTTCAACGATATAGGAGCCTTTACTTCCGCAATTCCTGGCAACCTGACCTATACCGTGTCCTATCATTCTCTTACACCCAGTAACGGATGCCTGGTTGCTGTGATGCTTCAAGTGATTTCGTCAGGGACCGCTTCTGCTGCTAAACCATCCTATGCTTATTGCTTGCAACGCTTCGGGGTCTTTGTTGCCGTTAATGCTGTGGCGCACAAGCTCTGGCCTACGATGCCGATGGCCGATCAATATGAAACTGCTTTTGCGCAACAACTCCAGCACATGTATCAGCCACAGCCGTTTTCTTCACCAATCGGTGCTTCGCCATAACTATTGTGCTGATGGGCGTTTCTTGCCATGTTGTCTTCTTTGTACAATTGCGATGCTGACTGCAACAAAACCCGCGATGCAGAGCGGAAGGCCAATTTGCGCACTGCCGGTCATCATCCAGGCTACTATGCCGAAAACCTCGAAGAGCAGGCCGCCTGCGAATAAAAGTGCGGTTGCTAGCAGTGAGCGTTCAAAGGGCACATGAATATCTTGTTTGCCATAGATAGGGGTGATGCGTGCCCCTCCTTCACCTTTGTCAACCGCCTCATCCGCTCTTGCCGTGCTGTCTTCAATGGCCGTGCGCAGGCCGTCATAGAGTGCAAGAATCTTTTTGCGCGGTGCGCGAATGTAGACCTTGCGTTGCCCATCACTAATGAGCAGTTCGCGGAAGATTGGCTCATGCGTCTTTTCGCGCAATGCAACCGTGTTGATAGTAGCAAGCGGTAAGGCATCGAGAAAGAGGTGCTGACGTGGAAAGGTCGTCAATGCATAGCCAAAGACGCGCTGATTCGTGATAACGATATCACAGGGCATACTGCGTCTGCCATAGGCTCCTTGCCCACCATCCCAGATGCCCGGCTCATTTAATTGAGGTATCTCGTCAGGCTCTAAATGGTCCCGCAGACCTTTCAAGCGTTTTAGTATTTTGGCCGAGTTCGCTGCCAACTTCGTCATCGTGTGCGGTTGTCCTTTCTGCTAGTGGTATAATTATAGCAAAGAGAGCAAGAAGAGAAAAGCGTTATTTTGTTTGTTGGGCGCGTCCTGCAATAGCAGTGGATGGATATTTTGTCACTAGCGTGGCATATAGAAGATGCAGTATGAGGAGTGCCATGTTATCAAATTTGTTAGCTGCGCGTGCGCAGATGGGAACCTCGCTGGTATTTCATATCATCTTCTCGGTCTTGGGTGTGGGCCTGCCCCTGCTTCTGTGTATTGCGGAGGGTATGGCCATTAGGCGAAAAGACCCTGTCTGGATGGTTCTGGCGCGTCGCTGGTCAACGGCGGCTGCCATTATTTTTGCAATTGGAGCGGTTTCGGGAACGATTGTCGAATTTGAATTGGGACTGCTCTGGCCCACATATATCAAGTATACCGGAGCTATTATTGGGCCATTGTTCGCTTTTGAAGGCTTTGCCTTTTTCGTCGAGGCTATTTTCTTTGGCATCTATCTCTATGGCTGGAATCGTGTGTCGCCACTTGTTCACTGGCTGTGTTCATTTCCGATCTGGATTGCTGGCGCGGCTTCTGCGTGGTTTATTGTGACGACCAATGCCTGGATGAACACTCCCACCGGTTTCCAGATCAGTCATGGCAAACTGGTGGGCATCGACTCTATTGCCGCCATCTTTAATCCCAGTACGCCTTACGAGACCATACACATGATTCTTGCTTGCTATGTTGCCTCTGGCTTTGGCGTGGCTGCTGTCTACGCTATTGCTATGTTACGCGGTCAGCGTGACGAATACAGGCGCAAAGGTATGATGTTGGGCCTCGCTATGGCATTGATCGCGACACCACTCCAGATTGTGAGTGGTGATTTTAATGCACGTTTTCTTGTCACGGCGCAACCTGCTAAGCTGGCAGCCATAGAGGGCGTGTTTAACACCTCAAGCCATGTCCCACTGCACATTGGTGGCATTCCCGATCCACAGAACGATACCTACTACTTCTCGATTGCAATTCCCGATGGTCTGAGCCTGCTTGCTGGCTATAGCCCCGATACTGTCATTCGTGGCCTTAACTCATTTCCACCGCAAGATCGCCCTAACCCTATCCCTGTCCATCTCTCGTTTGATGGTATGGTTGGAAGCGGTTTCTTTGCCCTTTTTGTCGCACTGGTTTTCTGGCTGCTCTATTTCTGGCGCAAGCGTGTCGTGCCAGAACAGAAACTCTTGCTCTGGGGCATCGCACTCTCTGGTTTGCTCAGTTTTCTTGCCGTCGAGCTGGGCTGGATGGTTACAGAAGAGGGTCGACAACCCTGGGTGATTGTTGGCGTCCTACGGACAAGTCAAGCTGTGACGCCCGCCCAGTTTCTCAATGTCAGTTTTCTCATCTTTTCTCTGATTTATATCATTCTTGCGATCACGATGACCGTCTTACTGCTGCGCCAGGCCCGTAAGCCGTTGCCAGCACTGGTCTGGGAGAAAGTTGCGAGCGGTCCACAGGGCGAAGACTTTAGTGAGGAAGTCGGTGTCTAATTTGGCTACGAGCGAAAGGAGTATCTGATGGCACTGCCATATATCTTGTTGAGTATCCTTTGGTTCGCGTTGATTGCCTATGCCGCCTTTGGGGGCGCAGATTTTGGTGCTGGTGTTTGGGAGATTTTTGCTGTTGGGCCAACAGCGGTGCGCCAGCGTGAACTGATCGACCATGCCCTTGGCCCTGTGTGGGAGACGAACCATGTCTGGCTGGTCTTCCTGGTTGTCGGGCTGTTCTCCGCATTCCCAACGGCCTTTGCGATCCTCGTAGTCGTCTTGTTTTATCCTCTGACCCTGGCTCTGATCGGCAGCGTTTTACGTGGCTCCAGTTTCATTTTTCGCACACACGGCCTGCGGGCGAAAAAGCCTGCTGTCTTGGTCTGGAATCGCGTGTTTAGTGTCTCTAGTCTTATCACCCCTCTTTTCCTTGGCATGGCTGCCGCAGCGGTTGCCAGTGGCAAAATACAAACAAGTGACCCTGTGCAAGCCGATTTTGGGGCGTTATGGATTACCCCCTTTACACTCACGATTGGCTTGATGGCTGTTGCGCTCTGCGCGACGTTGGCGGCAATTTTCCTCACGGTCGAGGCCACCAATAGCAAAGATGATGACCTTGTCGTCATGTTTCGTCTGCGTGCGCTGATTGCCGGAGCCATTACGGCTGTGCTAGGAGCCTTGGGGCTGGCACTTGCCCCCTTAGAAGCATCGTTATTGTGGGGTGGCATGCTCAATCACGCTCTTCCACTTGTCATTGTGACCATGTTGATCGGGCTGGCAACTGCCGCAACCGTGTTTTTCGGTTACTATCGTATCGCTCGTACCTTGATCGTTGTGGAGACGGCCTTTCTGCTCGGTTCCTGGGGCGTATCACAGATTCCCTACCTCATTCCACCCACCATCACCGTTGAGAGTGCGGCTGGTGCGCCTAGTACCCTACTTTTGTTGCTCATTGGTATCTGTGTGGGCCTCATCGTCATTGGGCCGTCGCTTTTCTTTCTCTTCTACGTTTTCAAATTTAAGGATAGCATGGGTTTGTTGCAACAAGGCGGTGTACCGCGCTCAAAACGTACTGATATACCGTTGCTGAAGTAAAACGAGAGAGGTTAAGTCATTTGCAAGAAAAAGCGTCGCCTCCACAAGACACGCCAGTAGAGCAAAAACGTGTGCCAGACCAACATGTCACTGACCATCTGGCAAATGAACGCACGTTTTTAGCTTGGCTACGGAGTGGCATCGCCACTATCGCGTTCGGCTTTGTCGTTGCACGCTTTGGCTTGCTGCTACGTGAGCTAAATGTCAAAGGTGAATCAACGATCACAGGCCATTATTCTTCAATTATCGGCGTGACACTAACTGTTCTCGGCATCATCATTATGCTCGTCGCTTTGTTCAATTTTTTGCATAAGCGGCATATGATTGATACAGAGCAGTTTCGGCCAATGCTTGTCTTTCCTATTTTGTTGACTATCCTGACTGCTCTGGTTGGTGTTGTGCTTGCCATCTACCTGCTACTCACGGCCTAGTTGCCCACCCGTTTTCGTATGGCGGGGCGGGCAAGGACTATTTAATGGACTTGCGTGGCCACATCACAAGCAGGAAGCCATTCTGTTCAGTGAACCAGATGGTTCCATAGTTATCAACGAGCAGACCATCATGGGGGTGCGCATCTGTCTTGTTGAGTTGCGTTGCAACAACCTGACCTGTTGAGGGCACGATGTAGCCAACACGCGCACTAAGTGAGTCGGTAAACCAGACGCGTCCCGTCTGATCGACACTGATTCCAGAGATGTGTGTGCCTGTGCAGTTTGTCGGATTCGGGCAGATACCGAGCGAGACGAGATAGTTGTGTGTTGCTCCTGTTGCGGGATTATATTCGCCAATGCTGCCTGCGAAAGCCTCGCTGAACCAGATCATCCCAGCTTTGTCTGAGGTAATCAGATGTGGCTGGTTGGTCGGCACCGCGTGTTCGCTAATTGTCACTTTGCCCGAAGTGGTCGGCGTGAAACTGGCGATTTGCCCAACACCCGCCTTGTTCTCAGTAAACCAGATGTTACCTTGTGGGTCACGTGTGATGCCATAGGGGTTGCTCTCGGCTGTTGGCACCGTGGTTTCTACCAATTGTTGCGTTGTAGGATTGAAAAAGCCAATGCGGTTCCCCTCAAATTCTGTAAACCAAAGGTTACCATTTTTATCAAAGACGAGATCATAGGGGGCACTTTTGCTCGGCAATTTCCATTGATGCCACTGGTTATTGCGCAAGTCAAGTTCGCCAATGGCATCGCTATTGGGCTGGGTAAACCACACGTTCCCGAGAGAGTCAACAGCAACGAACAATGGGCTAGAATAGCCTACTGGTTCCTGAAAATCTTGAATAAAGCTCCCATCCGACTGTGCATACTTGCTAATAAGTGCAGGGAAAGTCGATGGGCAAGTTGGAAGTGCGTTACAGCCCGGTTCCGCAACCCAAACAATCCCGCGTGCCTGGTCAATAGCAATGCCCCATGGGTTAGATGTCGTAGTGACCTCATTGGCTGTCGTGGATTGCGCGCCATGTCCGCTCACTCCGATTTCTATAACAGGGTGTGAGCGATGGTATTGGGCATAGTTCACTGTCTGTGTCGTTGGCGAGGCAACACTGGCGCGCTCGATAAAGATCGCCCCACTCGCAATAATAAGCAATGCGAGTAGGCTAATCCCCACTCCGATTTTTCCTTTTAGCGTAGACATCTGCAATGCTTTCTCAAATGTTCTTTATCTATAAAACGAACCACTGTCGGCTTGGTCAATGATGAGGGTGAGATGTGTCTCACATCCG
Source organism: Ktedonobacterales bacterium (assembly GCA_027311145.1). Classification (GTDB taxonomy): domain Bacteria; phylum Chloroflexota; class Ktedonobacteria; order Ktedonobacterales; family Ktedonobacteraceae; genus DTNP01. The sequence continues at coordinate 3,233 of DAICZM010000084.1, read as the reverse complement.
TATCACAAAAAAACATTTTGATGAATAATGCTCAATAGAGATGAACTTTAATAAATGTGCGCCTTAGCTAATACTAGAACCTTCCTGTCCATAAGGCAACCTTATAGAAGGAAAATAGTGCTTTTTTCCCACATTTTTAAGACGAGGTTAAGAAAAATAGCGTGTTTCTCCTGCATTAATTGAGGGATATTTTTACTTAATGCTTACGCCCGTTTTTTATTAAATGTCATGATACAGCCGAAGAGTAGTTTGAGAAGATGTATCAGCCGATGCAGATTGTCCAGCCTCTATTACTTTTAATTTATCTTCTTCTCCTTACCACCCCAGACACGCTCGCGCAGCACGTATTTTTGTATTTTGCCTGTCGATGTTTTGGGTAGGTCGCCAAAATTGACTGAGGCGGGACACTTGAAGTGTGCCAGCCGTGCGCGACAGAATTCGATGATCTCTTGTTCTGTGACCGCCGCCTCCGGTTTGAGCGTGACGAATGCTTTGGGACGCTCGCCCCATTTTTCGTCAGGGATAGCGACAACGGCACATTCCAGCACGGCAGGGTGCTGTGCGATGACCTGCTCGACCTCGATGGTGGAGATATTTTCGCCACCAGAGATGATGATATCTTTCTTGCGGTCGCGCAGTTCGATATAGCCATCAGGATGGCTAACGCCGATATCGCCGGAATGGAACCAGCCGCCGCGAAACGCCGTCTCGGTTGCTTCTGGATTGGCGAAATAGCCTTTCATAACGTTGTTGCCATGCATGACGACCTCGCCCATCGTCTGTCCGTCACGCGGCACATCGTTCATCTGTTCGTCGACAATGCGCACACGGTCGGCATTGACATAGCCTTGCCCCTGGCGTGCCTGTAGATGGGCCTGTTTTGCCATTGGTAGCTCATCCCACTCCTGATGCCATTCGCAAACGGTATAGGGACCATAGGTCTCTGTCAGACCATAGACGTGAAGGGGGCGCAGGTTGAGTTCTTTCATGCGCCCGAGCAGTGTGGGCGATGGTGGTGCACCCGCGACCGTGACCGTGATTTCGCGTTCCAGCCGATGCGCACTGGGATGGTTGACCAGGAAGATATGCACCGTTGGCGCGCCGTTGTAATGTGTAACACCCGCGCGCTCAAAAATCTCCCAAACCTGCCCCGGCTCGATTTTACGCAGGCAGACATGCGTCGCGCCAACAGCGGTCACGGCCCACGGGAAGCACCAACCGTTGCAATGGAACATCGGCAACGTCCAGAGATAGACGCTGCTGCTGCTCATGCCTGTCTCGATGATCTCGCCCAGTGCGTTGAGATAGCCGCCGCGATAGGTAAACATCACGCCCTTTGGATTGCCCGTTGTGCCAGAGGTGTAGTTGATGGAGATCGTTTCTTCTTCGTCTTGTAGCCAGCTTGTCACCGGGTCAGGAGAACCAAGGGCCAGAAATAGTTCGTAAGGATCGCTGGTAGTGCCTGTATCGTCGATGCGCACGACATGCAGGTTTTCCAGGTCAAGCGGCGCAACTAGCGGCTGGAGTTCATAGTCTACGAAAAGATACTTCACTCCTGAATGCCTGAGGATATAGCCAATCTCTTGCGTGTTCAGGCGCGTATTGATGGCGACCAGGATGCCACCCGCGGCAGGCACGGCAAAATGGGCCTCCAGCAGTGGAGGCGTATTAGGACACAAAAACGCCACCCGATCATGTTTTTGTAAACCCAGAGCGCGCAAATGTGAGGCAAGTCGATAGACGCGCTGCGCAAACTCGCGATAGGTATAGCTGCGCTCACCATGCACAATAGCAGTTTTATCGGGAAAAACGAGCGCGCTGCGCTCTAAAAAACTGACGGGGTTGAGTTCGGTTCGATAGACTTTCTCTGTCATGACGGACGCTCCTTGCTCAAATAAACATTTCTTTGATCCTAAGTAGCAGGGCTTATCCCCGTTACATCAATGTAGCGATGTGGGCATAACACCCGCACCGCTACTGATGGTAGATAAACGTGCCTAAGCGTTGGCGGCTGGCAAGTTTGCCACGTCCGCGATGGCACGACTGAGCAGATCGGCGGCTTCATCAAGATCGCTTTGCGTCAGCACCAGAGGCGGGATCATGCGCAGCGTATCGGGGCTGGTGCTGTTTAGCAGCAGGCCATGCTCTAACGCCTTTTGCACAATTGTGGGAGCTAGGCCATTGTTGACATGCACGGCGCGCATCAAGCCGATACCGCGTGGACTGTCGATAATATGCGGATAGCTAGCGCACAGTTGCGTGAGTTTGCCATTCCAGTATTCGCCCATCTTGGTCGCATTGTCGAGCAGATTGTCGTTGATAATCGTCTTGACAGTCGCAGTTCCAGCGGCGCAGGCAACAGGATTGCCACCAAAGGTTGTGCCATGATCGCCCGGCACAAAGAGATCGGTGCGCTCGCCTGTCAGCATGGCTCCGATAGGAATGCCGCCTGCCAGACCTTTTGCTAGCGTCACGATATCGGGGCGGATATCGTAATGTTCCCAACTAAAGAATTTGCCTGTGCGTCCTGAGCCAGCCTGTACCTCGTCGCAAATTAGCACAAGATTTTGCTCATCGCACCACTGGCGCAGTCCTTGCATAAACTCGCGACTGGCGGCCCAGATACCACCCTCGCCCTGTACCGCTTCGACGAGAATCGCCACCGTTTTCTCACTTGTGGCCTGCTTTACGGCTTCCAGGTCATTATATGGAACCTGCTTGAAGCCATCGGGCAGAGGAACCCAGGTTGCCTGATACGCTGCCTGGCCTGTCGCGGCAGTGGTTGCCAGCGTGCGTCCGTGGAAACTGCGCTCCATGCTGATGACCTCGTAAGCCCCGTTGCGGTGCATGCGTCCAAATTTGCGCGCCAGCTTGATCGCACCCTCGTTGGCTTCGGCTCCGCTATTAGAGAAGAACGAGCGCATGCCATTGCTGCGCAGGCCAAGTTGCTCAGCCAGTTCGATCTGACGCACATTATAGTACAGGTTTGAGACGTGAACAAGTTGTGTCACCTGCTGTTGCACGGCCTCGATAACTGCCGGGTGGCAATGGCCCAATACGTTAACCGCGATACCCGCTACGAGGTCCAAATATTCTTTGCCATCGCTATCCCAGACGCGCACGCCCTGCCCTTTGACTAGTGTAATTGGCATCCGCTTAAATGTGCCCTGATAATACTGATGTTCCAGGGCAACCCAGTCGCGTGTATTCGTCTCTGTTATAGTCATAGTGTG
>DAICZM010000083.1 GCA_027311145.1 Ktedonobacterales bacterium | reverse complement strand
CTCAATAAGAGCGTATCACATGCGTAATTTTACCTATTTTGAATGCGAAAAATAGCGGTAGCATCCGGGCTATACCGATAGCTTGAGACATGCTATAATTCATTTACCGCCATCATATGCTGGACAGCGTGAATGCCCACGCCACTGATTGCTGATTGCGCAGCAGCAAGGGTCATATTTTATGTCAAAAACGATCAACGAGAAACGGTAGAGATATTTTACGTGGAAGAATACGCTCAAACATCTGACCTGTTCGCACATCCTGCTTGGGAACAACACGACCCTTATAGTCTGGATGTTCCTAAACATCCTCTTTATCTACAGCATGAGCAAACGAATAGCTTGCATAAATTAGTGACACCCACACCACCAATGCTACAAAGCCAATTGGCTCGCGCCTATCATGAAATACATACCAGTAGCATCACACCCGTTTTGTTTATTCATGCGGAAAGCATGCAGACGGAAAAGACTAAAAACATGACGCTCTTTGCCTGGCAGATGCAGCAATACGGCCTGCGTACTTTGTTTATGATGCCCGCCCACGCCGTCGGTGATGCTCATCAGCGTGGCGAAACGCCAGACGCAGGCTTTGTCGTCAGTCGTGCCTTTCCACAGAAGAAAATGCCCGCCCTGGTCGTTACCTCAAACAGCCTGCACGCCATACGCGATCAACTTGCCGCCAAAGGCATTACGCCCGCGACTACCGATCTGCTGTGTATTGACGAAATACAGCTTTTCACGGAACAGACACCGCTTGAGGCCATAGCAGGCTTACTCCAATTGCAGCAGGCAGGTTTTTCTATCGTCATGAACGGCATTGACTACGATTTCAAAGCCGACCCTTTTACCCATATGCACCACGTATTGCTGATGGCCCGCTTCCTCCCGGGTTGGCAAACCTTTCAGCTGGCCACCATGTGCCGCCATTGTTCCCATCGGGCCAGAGGCTCACGGCGCGTTCTCACTTTCCCAGATGGACGCACGCACATCGCCGATGCCACATCCCCAATTGTCATGCCCGGACTCAGCCACTACTACGCCGTCTGCGACATTTTTCATAAGCCGTGTACCCGTCTGACCAGCGTAGCAGAGCATATTCGTCCGCCACTACCAACAAGCATGACCCTTGAACAGATCCAACGCACACCCTGGATGCAGGCTACCCTTGCCCATTTCTCTGTCACGCCATTGACGCAACCCATTAACGCGGCAAGCAACGTAGCACGCGCTGATATAACTGGCTATACGCTCTAGCACTGGCAGACCAGCGCGAGTCATAGCCCATCGCACGCACAAGCAGTTCGGGCCAGCGTTCGCGCTCTCCATAGAGACGCAATGCTCGCTGGAGCGCGTCGAGCAGGGCGGCAGATGAATAATCAGGAAAGCTAATACCATTGCCATGCACCGGGTCAACATCTACATCCGTCACAGTATCCGCAAGCCCCCCGGTTGCATGCACGATAGGTAGCGTTCCATAACGTAAAGCGATCAGTTGACCTAGACCACCCGGCTCAAACGCGCTGGGCATCAAAAAGAAATCCGAGCCGGCGTAGATGCGATGCGAGAGTGCCACATCAAAGCCTATATGCGCACGCACCGTGTCTGTACTGGCCGCAAGCTCACGGAACATCTGCTCATACTGCCAGTGCCCATTGCCTAATATCACCAGTTGTAAGGGTAGTTGGCGTAATTCAGCGGTCAAGGCAGCCAACAGATCAAAGCCTTTTTGATCGACTAGACGGCTGACAATGCCGATCACGGGCAAAGCGGGAGCGTCCAGCAAACCCAACTCCTGCCGTAAGGCACTGCGATTGCGCTCTTTCGCCTCTTGCATACGCTCAGGGGATGTTTCCACTGAATAGTGTGCCGCAATCATCGAATCCGTTTCGGGATTCCATGCCTGCCAATCCAAGCCATTCGGAATACCAAACAGACGCGAACGACGCTGTGCCAGCACTTCATCAAGACCCCAGCCATAGTCGAGCGACTGAACCTCCTCGGAGTAGCGATGCGATACAGTAGTCAGAGCATCTGCATACATAATGCCCGCCTTCATCCAATTCACATCGCCCCAAAACTCGAGGCCGCTCGCGATAAAGACCTGTGCAGGGTCTAAGCCAACTTCGTGCAGGATCGACGGGTCCCAGCACCCCTGGTATTGCAAATTGTGGATCGTGTAGATAATACGCATGGCTCCTTTGCGTAGCAAATGGCGATAAGTGCTACGTAGATAGGCAGCGCAAGGAGCGGTTTGCCAATCGTTCAGATGGATAATATCGGGCACAAAACCTGTATGAGGTAATAGCTCTAGCAAGCCTCGGCAAAATAAGATAAAGCGCCACTGCTCCTCGTGCTGATCGAGGCCGAGGTAGAGGCGTGGATGTCGGCCAAAAAACCAGCCATGCTCTAGCAAGTAGACAGTCACTGACGAGTCGGGCAGCGCGCTCTGCCAGAGCGAAACCGTTTGTTCGTGTCCTGCAAAATAAAAGGTTCGCGTGATACCCGTCTCGTGCAAGCCCCAGTAGGCAGGATCGATGACACCATAGCGAGGGATAAAGATGCGCACTTCATGACCCAGACGAGCCAGTTCTTGCGGCAAACTGCCTATCACATCTGCTACGCCTCCCTCTTTGGCAAAAGGGACTGCTTCTGTCGCAACCATTAAAATATTCAAGCGCGCCTCCTCCGTCAGGATGACCTGATACGCTTCTAAATAGACAATATAATGCAGTCATCATATCATCTCACGTGCTTGCACAGAAAGCGGTCGTTGCTCTCACCTACAAACAGACACCATTCATAAGATATAATACCAAGGTGTTTATCTTCCTAACGCAGATAGACACTACACAGAGAAAGGATGAGCTGTGCTATGAGTAAAGTGCTGGCGATTATTCTCGCGGGTGGGCAGGGTGAGAGGTTAAGTCTCCTTTCACAAAAACGCGCCAAACCTGCTGTTCCATTCGCAGGAAAGTATCGCATCATTGATTTTGCCTTAAGCAATTGTGTCAACTCCGGCATCACTGATGTTGCCGTGCTGACACAGTATCGTCCCCATTCGCTACACGATCATATTGGCATCGGCAAACCCTGGGATTTAGATCGACAAAAAGGCGGCATCCGCTTACTCCAACCCTATATCGGACATCAGGAATCAGACTGGTATCAGGGAACGGCTGATGCGGTCTATCAGAATCTCAGTTTCATTATGGAGACACCCTGCGATTATGTTCTCGTGCTGGCAGGCGATCACATTTATCGGATGGACTATACGCCCATGATCGCCTTTCACCAACAACACAACGCGGATGTCACCCTTGGTGCCGTCGTTATCCCCATCGAAGAAGGACCACGCTTCGGTATCCTGGAAACGGGAACGGAGGGACAAGTTCTTTCTTTTGAAGAAAAGCCCAGTGCGCCACGTGGCAATTTAGGCTCAATGGGCATTTACGTATTTAACCGCGATATACTTATGCGCGTGCTGACAGGGGATGCACATAGCGATAATTCCACACAACATGACTTTGGACGCAATATCATTCCATCCATGATGGCACGCGGCGAGCGCGTCTATGCCTATCCCTTTACAGGCTACTGGCAAGATGTCGGCACAGTACAATCCTATTGGGAAGCGCATATGGCTCTGCTCAGCGATCAGCCCTCCTTTGACCTCTATGACCCCTCATGGGTCATTCACACCCGTAGTGAAGAGCGTCCGCCGGCTCATGTGCGCAGCAATGGACAGGTTGTCAGTAGCCTTATCTCACACGGTTGCATTATTAAAGGTCATGTTGAGCGTAGCGTGCTTTCTCCAGGCGTCATTGTCGAAGAAGGAGCCGTGATCCGCGACTCAATCGTCCTTTTTGATTGTGTAATCGGGGCCAACAGCGTGATCGATCATGCTATTTTAGATAAAGAGGTGATCGTCGGCAAAAACTGTCAAATCGGGCATAGCAACGACATGACCCCTAATAAGCTTGAACCATCGCGTCTGAACACAGGGATTACGCTAATTGGCAAACGCGCCCATTTACCTGATAACTTGACCGTTGGGCGCAACTGCAAAATTGGAGCAGACTTGCGTCCAGGCGATATCACGACTTCCACTCTGGCAAGTGGTGAAACCATTGAGGACCGCACCTTCGCGCATGGCTGGGAGCGCGATATAGCACGTCGTGGCACAGCTACCGCATAGATCAACCACTACAATACACTCGCGCATCACATGAGAGAAAACTCGTGTGATGCGCGATCTTGCCTGCGAACAAGGCCTCCTTCTTACCCTTACGATGAGAAATACGCCGTTTTCACTCGGCTACCTTCAATTTTGTTGCTGACCTGCAACACCGTTTCTTATGCATTTTTCATATTGCATTATACGCCCCGATTGTTGCACAATTGGAACATTGCAAACAATCGCGCATAAGAGAGATGCAGCACAGACTATTGCAGCTCTTTTCACATTTTTCTTCGTGCAACGGGGAAACAGGAGACAGTCGCATGAGCTTTAATTTGCGTAACAGGAATTTCCTGACGCTAGACGATTTTACGCCACACGAAATCACGTTTCTGTTACAACTCTCAGCTGAACTCAAAACAGCAAAACGCACAGGCACCGAAGTGCAGCATCTAAAAGGCAAACAGATCGCCCTTATCTTTGAAAAGGACTCGACACGTACACGCTGTAGTTTTGAGGTTGCAGCGACAGACCAAGGGGCGCATGTGACATATCTAGGCCCTAATGGCTCGCATATCGGCGGCAAAGAAACAATGAAAGATACTGCCCGCGTGCTTGGCCGTATGTATGATGGCATCGAATATCGCGGCTTTACCCAGGCTGACATAGAAGAGTTAGCACGCTATGCTGGCGTTCCCGTCTGGAATGGCCTGACCAATGAAGCTCATCCTATCCAGGTTTTGGCTGACTTACTAACAATTCAAGAGTATGCACATAAACCGCTGGAAGCCGTTTCGCTCTGTTTCTTGGGCGATGTTGGCTATAACATGGCTGATTCGTTACTGATCGGTGCCGCAAAAATGGGCATGGATATGCGCCTAGCAGGCCCTCGTAGCACCTGGCCTGAGAACAATCGTCTTGCCCTCGCCCATACGATTGCGAGCGAAACGGGAGCGCGCATCATGGTCACAGAGAATGTTGAAGAGGCGGTCCTGGGCTGCGATTTCTTATACACCGATGTCTGGGTTTCCATGGGCAAACCCTCAACACTCTGGGGCGAACGCATCAAGACCATGCTTCCCTATCAGGTCAATAGCAAGCTCATGGCGGCAACCCACAACCCAGCAAGCAAATTCATGCATTGCTTACCAGCACTCCATAACACAGAGACCAAACTTGGCAGAGAAATCTACGAGAAATATGGTCTGGATGCACTGGAAGTGACTGACGAAGTTTTTGAGTCCAGCGCATCCATCGTCTTCGAGCAGGCCGAGAATCGTTTGCACACGACAAAAGCCGTGCTTGTTGCCACGCTTGGCTCATAAGACGATATTGAGCCTCACGCTGTTATGATGACAGATGGTATGCATGGAGATCACCAATGCTGACCACGACCAAGCCCTGAGAGATCGCTGGTCGGGTCGGCTTTTTGCTGCCAACAAGTACTGAAGCTAGCAGCTTCCCTTGCGATGCATCTACCGCATGTATCTCTCCGCTAAACGTGCTGACATACACCACGCCATCTACAACGACAGGTGGAGCGGCGACGATAGAATGCAAGGTAACAATCCAATCTTGCTGCCCTGTGTTCACATCGATAGCGAATAACCGCTCACGGGCCGAGTCATTATGCCCACCATGTGAAGCCACGTAGATTGTCTGGCGTGCTATCGTCAAACCAGCACCCGAAAGCTGTTTATCAATCATGGAGTACCAGAGCGTTTTGCCACTGGCCACCTCATCGCCATATAGCCCATCATTATAGAGACCGATACAGATGACGCCATCCTGCGCCTGTCCGACAGCATAGATATTGCCCACATCCGAGAATGCGCTACGATGCTGGCCTGTTGCAGCATCCAAACCGTAGCACTTTCCACTCTTCGTACTGACATAGACAATGCCATTTAGCAAAGTTGGCGGAGCGAAAATCCCTTCATCAACCGCAACAGCCCAATGTCTCTGCCCATTTTCGGCATTAAGCACATAGAGCGCGTGTTGTGAGTAGATATACACAAATCCATCAAAGACCTGGGGAGATGAGAGTAGTGCCTCTTTTGTGCCTAATGCCCAACGTTTCTCACCTGTCAGCGCGTCCAATGCATAAATCTTGCCATGGGCATCACGCTGGCTGGCACAGACATAGACAATTCCATTGGCGACCACAGGAGCAGTCCATACACTCTGCTCCACTTTGAAAGCCCAAAATAGCTGCCCTGTTGCACCTTCTAGGCAGTGAACTTGAAAATGCCCCTCGGCGTTACGTTCAGTCGTGGTATATGTGCCAACATAGATCAGTCCATTGCTCACCACTGGCTCAGCGTAGTAAGTGTGATCTAGGCCTGTTGCTCTATTCCAGAGGGGTGTCAGATGCACACTCCGTCCCGCGCCAGAGCTGGAGCCAGCCTGTGCCGAACGCGGTCCGGTTGCATGCGCAGGGGAACTCGGATGTGATAGCTGTGACTGGAGCGACGCAGAACGTTGCCCATCTCCATACATATCCAGGTGCGGCGTTGGTGGCCCTTGCGTCCCAGTGACCTGGCGAATTGAAGAGCCTTGCACAGGATACTGATCAAGCGTATACGCTGTCTGAGTTTCAGCCTGTATATCAGCAGAGAGACCTACCGCCTCGCGCAAGGCTCGCACAAAATCTTCCACACTCGGGTAGCGGTCATCACGGTCCTTCGCCAATGCTTTTAATACAACCTGTTCAATCTCATCAGGGATAGCGGGATTGATCGCACGCAATTCAATTGGTGGCTCGTAGATGTGCTTATAGCCGATTTCATACGGATCATCGGCAGTGAACAGTAGGCGGCCCGTCAACAGTTCATAGGCGACACAGGCCAGCGAATACTGATCGCTTTTCTTACTGACGAGTCCTTTAAACTGTTCGGGAGCCATGTAGATTGGCGTGCCAACTTTATCAACGTGACCTGTTTTATGCAGTTCTACGGAAATGCCAAAATCGGCCAGCAATGCATCATCCTGCGCATTAAACAAGATATTGCCAGGTTTCAAATCGCGATGAATAATATCTAGATCATGCGCATACTGCAACGCCAGTCCAACCTGAGTCAGAATGCGTATCGCCTCGGTCAACGGAAATGGATAGCCATCCGCGTCCTCAAGCCTGTCTTGCAACGAACCATTGGGAGCAAGCTCTGCTACGAAGAAAGGATATCCCTCATAGATATTCGCATCCAATACTTGCAAGATATTTGGGTGTGTCAATTTGTCAAGGATGAGAGCTTCTTGAAAAAAGCGGTCAAGGTCCTCTTGTGAAGTCAAAGTGGTATTTAAGACTTTGATCGCAACGGGTGCTTTATGCTCCAGCAAGAAATGCTTGCCGAGATAGACGCTACCAAATGCGCCATGCCCTAGCCGTTGCACCAGCCGGTAGCTACCCAGTTGATGATGCAGTAATTCGTCACTCACGCTGCTATCCTTTTACCCTTATGGATGGGATGATCTATCGCACATATCTTGCTGAATATTATACACGCTGAACTACACTTCTCGAAAGTGGAAAGCAGCCATGTAGTATACTACATGGAAGGTACAGTGCCCTGTATCAACGCAAATTGCCATTCCTCGCCCACCCGCACGGATGGCGAGCTACACCATTTCAAACAATGCACCAACAAGTGCTGCTACAAGTATAGAAGAGAAAGGAACACGATGACAACATTCCCACTCAAGCTCGGCTATAAAGCGTCCGCTGAGCAATTTGGTCCACGCCAACTCTTAGACTTCACAACAGAGGCCGAAGATTGTGGTTTTGATAGTGTCTGGATTAGCGATCATTTCCAGCCCTGGCGTCACACTAACGGACATGCACCGTTCGCACTCTCATGGCTCGGATCGGCTGCCGAGCGCACCAAGCGCATCATTCTCGGTACGAGTGTTTTGACTCCTACCTTCCGCTATCAACCCGCGATAGTCGCACAAGCTTTCGGCACACTGGGGGCACTCTACCCCGGTCGTATCATCCTCGGCGTTGGCTCTGGCGAGTCCCTTAATGAAGTCGCCGTTACCGCCGCCGAGTGGCCTGCCGCGAAGGAGCGTCTGGCACGCCTGCGTGAATCCGTAGAACTGATCCGCCGCCTCTGGACCGATGAAATGGTGACGTTCAATGGGCAATACTATCATACACTCAATGCCACGATTTACGATAAGCCAGCACAGCCCGTTCCCATCTACATCAGCGCAGGGGGTCCCGTCGCTGCAAGATTCGCAGGCCGCTCCGGTGATGGCTTCATCTGCACATCAGGAAAGGGCGATGAACTGTACCGCGATCAATTGTTACCAGCAGTGGCCGAAGGAGCGCAAGCCGTCGGACGCGACCCCTCGACCATTGAGCGCACCATCGAGGTGAAAGTCTCCTTTGATACCGACAAGGCACGTGCATTGGCCGATACGCGCATCTGGGCCGCGTTAGCTCTCCCAGCCGAAGAGAAAGTCAATATCCACGACCCACGCGAAATGGAGAAAAAGGCCGAGACGGTCGCCGATCAGGCCCATCGTCGCTGGCTCGTTTCAGACAACGTTGACGAGCATGTCGAACAGGTTGGACACTACATCGCGCTCGGTTTCACGCATCTCATTTTTCATGCTCCCGGCGATGAGCAGTCGCGCTTCCTTCAGTTATACGCGAAGGAAATTCTGCCGCGCCTGCGCCAGCGTTGGAGCTAAGTAGCGAAGCGAAAGGACACACGTCGATGAAGCAATATGGGAGTCAGAGCATGATTGCACCTCTGCGCACGGTGTTGGTGAAACGCCCTGACGAGGCTTTTGCCGTAGATGACCCGCTAGCATGGCACTACGCGAGCCGTCCAGACCTGCATAGCGCGCAGCAGGAACATGATGCTCTTGTCGCATTGCTACACAATGCGGGAGCTACCGTCGTTACACACGATATAGCACAACCCAAACGTGCCGATAGCATTTTTGTCTTTGATCCCGTTTTAATCACCGACCGTGGGGCCGTCATTCTCTCAATGGGCAAACAGCAGCGTCGTGGCGAAGAGGCCGCAATGGCTCTCCAGCTGGCGGCTCTCGATATTCCCATCCTCTATACGCTACACGGCGAAGCACGTGCCGAGGGCGGCGATTTACTCTGGCTAGACCATGACACGCTGGCGGTCGGGCAAGGCTTTCGCACCAATGGCGAGGGCCTCCGTCAGTTACGTGAAGCTCTTCAGCCCATTGGCGTGACCGTTATACCGGTCGAGTTGCCCTACTATACAGGGGCAGACACCTGCCTGCATCTGCTCTCCTTGATCAGCATCGTTGATGAGCAACTCGCCGTCATCTATGCGCCACTGCTCGCCGTTCCCTTCTGGCAAGAACTTCAGCGACGCAACTTTCGGCTGATCGAGGTTCCAGAGGACGAATTTCTCACGATGGGACCGAATGTCCTGGCGACGGCTCATGGCCACTGAATCATGTTGCAAGGCAATCCCATCACACAACGCCATCTGGAAGAGGCTGGCTGCACAGTCATAACCTATCAGGGCAACGAAATTTCGCTCAAAGCCGAGGGCGGAGCTACCTGTCTGACACGTCCACTTCTACGCGGCTAACATACCAATGCCATGCAGAATACAAAGGGCGACCGCGAGGCCGCCCTACGCCCCTCACTATCGCTCTGCTACAGGCTCTTCTTGCTCCACATCCGCAACCTGCAAAACAGCATAGCCCTCTTCCATGTTGACTGTCACATGCTCTTGCAGGCCGATCCGCCGCTGAAGAGCCTGCAATGGACGCGGTGCCCACCAGTTCCACGTACCCAACAGGTTCATCATCGCGGGCACAAGCAGGATACGTACTAACGTCGCATCCATGATAATTGCCAGAGCCACACCCAGACCAATCTGCTGAATCAACACCAGTTTTGAAGTGGCAAACGCCCCCACCACGACAGTCAGAAGCAGCGCGGCACTCGTAATCAGTTGACCTGTGCGTTGGAGACCTGTCGCCACGGCTTCACGGTTATTGCCCGTCTTATCAAATTGCTCTTTGATGCGACTGAGTAAAAACACTTCATAGTCCATCGAAAGACCAAAGGCAATCGCGAAGATTAGTACCGGTTGCGTGCTATCTAAACTACCAACAGATTGAAAACCTAGCACATTTGCCAGATGCCCATCTTGAAAAATCCAAACGAGCGCGCCAAAAGTTGCCGAGAGCGACAATACATTGAGAATAACCGCTTTCAGTGGTATCACCAACGAGCCAGTCATCAGGAACAGCAACACAAAGATCGCGCTAATCATCACAAGCAGGGCATAAGGAATACTGGCACGCAAGCTAGCAAACAAGTCCATCTGTGCCGCCGTGCTACCCGTAACCAATGGCACAAATCCGGCTGGAACAGCAAGCGCACGCAACTGGCGAACAATGCGTTGCGCATCTGCGGAAGTAAACGCATAATTCGTTTGGACGATAATTTTTGAGAGATTACCGTTTGCCAATAGATGTGCCACTGCGGCAACCTGCGGATTCGCGGCGGGCTGCGCATAAATCTGCTGATACGCTGCCAGTGTCAGGCGTGAGTCTACGTTGACAAGGCTGCGCACGCTCGTAATACCCGCAAGTGACTGGACTTTTTGTACATACGTTGAAAGAGCGGCAAGATTCGCGGATGTGATCGCATCGCCTTGTGTGCGAATAACAATATCAATCTCACTGCCATTCTGATTAGGAAAGTTATGCTTCAACTGGTGCAACACAATGGCCGAGGAAGAAGCCGATGGCAACACACTTTCGTCTGCCGTCGAGAACGAGGCATGCAGAAAAGGTGAACCCAGGAAAAGCAGTAGTGCCACCGTGACCACCGTGACGGGTAGCGACCAACGCATCACGCGATATGAAAGTCGATACCATAGACCTTGCGTCGCTTTGCGTTGAGGAACACGACGACGAAAGAGACGTGCAAACGAGAAGAGGTTCACGCGTCGCCCTAACAAGGCCAGGAAGATCGGCAACACCAGCAAGGCGGCCAACATGGCCACCAGTGCCGTCGCAATGGCGGCCAGTCCGATACTTTGCAGTAATACCTCTGGAAAGAGCAACAATGCCAGCAGACTTGTGCCAACCGTCAGGCCAGAGAAAATGATCGTGCGCCCCGCCGTCGTCATCGTGCGCTGCAATGCCCCACGCACATCGCCCTCGTCAACCAGCAACTCTTCGCGAAAGCGCGTCACGATAAAAAGCGAATAATCAATGGCCAGTCCCAAACCAATAAATGAGGTAACATTGATGGCAAAGCTGGAGACACTGATAAAATTCGTCAGAATACGCAATACCGAAAATGAGCAGGCAATCGCAATACCGCCAATCAACAAGGGTAGCAACGCGGCCACAGGGCTACCAAAGATAAAGAGCAGCATGACAATCACTATAGGTAACGTAATCGACTCGGCAAATGCCAGATCAGTACTAACCTGCTGATTGAATTGCATATCAGCAACCACACTCCCACCGACAGCAATATGTAGCGTTGGTGAGGCAATCAGAGGAGCAATGGCGGTATAATTGCTGCTCTTATCCCCTTTTGCCGAAAGTTGGACCAAGACAATCGTCGCATGCCCATCACGTGACAGCAACGAGGTATCTTGCGTCGAATAGTAAGATGCCAGCGAGATAACCTGCGGACGTGCCTTAAGGGTTGTCAGCACCTGCGTTGCCGCTTGCGTAAAGGCCGGATCAGTGGCATGGAGCGTTGGACTACTCATCAAAATGACCACGTCAACAGCATCGGCATTGAGTTTTGTATCAAGCAATACCTGGCCTTGTGATGACTGGCTATGAGGGTCTTCAATTGTTGTTGTGCCATTGAGTGCATTAAAAACACCACTACCGAAAAGAGCAGCGGCAACAGTGATCGCCAGTGCGACGAGGAGGGCACTCACGCGAAAACGGTAGAGTATTCTACCTATCCAGGTTAACATACATCTTTTCCTCTCAAAATTGTGAAATATCGCGAATGCTCATCAGGATGGTACACATATCATATTAATTTTTTCCTGCTTGAAGCCTACCGAGACGGCGCATTTCAGGCCAGATCAGAGCCACACAAAGCACAACCAGAATTGTTCCAATGCCGCCACCAACCACTGCGACGATGGGACCAAACAATTGTGCCACCAGGCCAGACTCGAATCCTCCCAGTTCATTCGATGTACCAATAAAAAGTGAATTCACGGAAGCAACACGCCCACGCAGCGCATCAGGTGTACGTGTGAGCAGCAGCGTACTACGAATGACAACGCTGATATTGTCGAACCCACCGAGTAAAACTAACATTAACATCGATAACCAGAATAAGTGCGAAAAACCAAAAATAATTGTCGCCGTCCCAAACCCCGCTACTGCCCAGAGCAATAGGCGTCCCGCTTTTTGAAATGGCGGAATATGAGCCAGACTAATAGAAACACTAATTGCGCCCAGAGAGGGGGCGGCACGTAACCAGCCCAAACCTACCGCACCTACATGCAAAATATCTTTTGCATAAATTGGCAAGAGCGTCGTCGCGCCCCCCAACAGGACAGCAAACATATCGAGGGTGATCGCCGCAAGAATGATCTGCGTATGGCGTAAAAATTGTATTCCTTCAATCAGCGAACTCAGGGTTGTCCCCTCACGTTTCTGCACGACGTGTGTCTTGCTACGTAGGAGGACTATCAAAAAGAGGAAAAGCAGCGCAGCACACACATTGAAGATATAGACAAACGTTGTCCCATGAGATAGGGCGATCATAAATCCGCCCAGTGCAGGTCCCACTACAGATGCAAGTTGCCAGGAGCTACTACTCCAGGTCGCGGCATTGCCATATGCCTCTTCTGGAACCACAAGCGGCAGCAACGTAGAGGTTGCGGGGCTACTAAAAGCCATCGCGCTTCCCATTACAAACAAACACACATAGATTAACAGGAGTGAACCATGCCCGTAAGACAGCACAGTCAAGCCTAGAGATGCCAGAGCCAGCATTATCTGAGTAACAACCACGATCATTTTACGGTCAAAGCGATCAGCAAAATGACCCGCAAGCAGCGAGAAGGCGAAAACCGGCGAAACCAAGACTAGACCCACGACACCCAATGCCAGGGCCGAGCCGGTACGTTCGTAGATCTGCCAGCCAATTGCCACATTCACCATCTGTTCGCCAATTGTGACCACTAGCGTTCCCGCAAAAAGCAAACGAAAGTCCATCGAACGAAAGGCTTGATATGGATCATAAGATGGTGCTGATATTACCGATTGGGGGGATTGTTGCTCACTTTTGTGGAATGATTCCACGCACACGTCTGTTTTATTCTTTGCAGGCTTCACTTTTCACAATTTTCTGGTTCCTTGAATAATTATCACGTCCATAGTAT
>DAICZM010000082.1 GCA_027311145.1 Ktedonobacterales bacterium | reverse complement strand
ATGCATATGTCAGCCGTGGCATCCTGAGAAGCTATAAACAAGGAATTAAGCGGCAACGGCTATATAAAAAAGCCGAACTAGACGCATTGCTGCAACTTCGTCCTAGTAATACACCACCCTCAACTACGACATCCCTTTCAGGCAATCGGTTACCACCCGCTGAAGAATGGGTCCCAAATGTCTAATGATCCCCGCGCCCTCAGCACGCAGACAAGGCGATGGCAGATATAGTATAGTTTACACAGGATTTGCTAACTCCGCCCAACTCTTGCATAATGCTCTGTTTCAAGCTGTGCAAGGGCATCTCTTTATTGCTACTATCACGGTCATCATGGAAGAAACCATCCAGAAAACACAAGGCTGGTGAGCGTGCCGCCTGGGTAGCAATTTGCGCAAAGCAGGCCTCTTCCTCTTCTCCACGACACACCATGCCCGCCGTAACTGCCATACCCCCATTCTAACAAATAACATATAACCAATTGGTACCAATCATGTAGGAAAAATGCCGGAAAAAAAGCTTTAGCGTGATATTTAGCTCTATCTATCGTTTTAGACAAGTAGACGGCAGAAACTATAGAACAAATACATGAATTGCCGCAATGACGACGATATGCATCGGCCTTAGCACAGCATCGCACAACATGCATATCGCCCATGAGTGCAGCCTGTGAAATGTATGTTAAAGCATTGGAATACTTCGAGGTAGAAGTATCCTGTATGGAGTTGAAAATCGTATGGAAATGAAACATGAGCGAGGAGTGCGCGGGCCATCAGGGAAACGTATGCGCGTATTCGTTGGTATGGGCCTGGTAATGTGCGCACTTATTGCCAGTCTGGCGGCGGGTATCTCAACCCTGGCCGCACATCCAAGCCAAGCACATGCTGCCGGTATTGGCACAGCCCCAACAGCAGATCACCCCTGGGGTATGACATTCGATAGCACCGGCAACCTTTGGATTGCTGAGCCGAACTGCGATGGCAATCCTTTTTGCGGTGCAGGCGGCACACCACCTGCTGGGATGATTGGCGAATATACCTATTCATCTACACTAACACTGGTTAAAAACTATACACCGCCCGCAACCGTTTCTTATAATCCAATGTTTGTTGCGCTCGATAAAAGCGGTAATGTCTGGTTTACTGACCCAACACACGCCGCCATTGGCGAACTGATCCCCTCAACCAACACATGGAGCGAGTGGGTCCTCACCTCTGCAACGGCTGGCGGCTCAAATATTGCTGGAGCTATCCCTGTCGACCTGATCATTGATAAAAATGGCAACATCTGGTTCACCGACTTCGGAACCAGTGCCATTGGCGAGTTTAACACAACCACAGATATTGCAGTCGAGACGGCGACTCCTACGGCCAAAACGTCACCTTATGGGATCGCTCTCGCTTCTGATGGTGTCACCGTCTGGTTCACCGAGAATGGCGCAAGCGCCGTTGGCAGCTTTACCGCTCCTACGACAGGCGCGTTAGCCGCCGCTTCCATCACAGAACATGTCTTTACACCGCCTGCTGGCACTGTCGGCACAACTCCCCACCTGATTACCGTTGACAAGAACGGCAATGCCTGGTTTAGCGCGGGTTTCAGCGGACAGATCGGTGAGGTCATAGGCACGACCTCAGCCGCCACAGTCAACATGTTTTGTGTTTCCAATACCGTGAATAACCCACATATTTCTGGTATCGGCGTTGATAATACAACGGGCAAGGTCTGGTTTGATGACTCGATCAATGCGCGTGTTGGCTATTTGACTCCTTCACTCTATCAGAATGACTGTGCCACTCCTGGTTCAAGCGCAGGCGTGACGTACACCTTCTTCGTTGGTAGCGCACACACGCATGACGGCCTAACTGTCGATGCCAGCGGCGATGCCTTTATTGGCGAAGAGTTTTCTAACCTGATTAGCTATATCCCAGCAGGGGCGACATTGCCACCCCCTGTCACCACCTATCCGCCCGGCCCAACAGCCAAAACATGGTACTTCGCCGAAGGGCGCGTGGGAGCTGGCTTCCAGGAATTCTTGACTATCGGCAACCCTGACCCGGCCAACCAGTGTATCGTTGATATCACCTATCTGCTGGAACAGGGGAACCCGGTCACGGTCAAGCAAGTTATCGGACCAGCCAGCCGCTGGACTGAGTCGGTCAACAACGATCTGGGCACACCCGTCACTTCGCCGACAGGCAAATCTGCCGCTACCATCATCCAGAATGATCCTGCATCATCCTGCGTTGGCGTAGTTGCCGAACGCCCGATGTACTTTAACTTCCATGGCGACCAGAGCGGCACTGACGTGGTTGGCGCGACAACCACATCTAGCTCCTACTACTTTGCCGATGTGCCAAATGGCGGCGGTTTCGCCTCCTTCATCACAATCTTGAACCCGCTCGGTGGCACGGCGGCAACGGTGACCGTGAACTACTTCTCCGGTGGCAAACAAGTTGGCACACAAAATACAGTGGTCCAACCCGGCCAGCGTGGTACACTCTCACCCGGCTCACTCTCTGGTTTACCAACCCACATGGCAGCGGTTGTCTCCTCCACGCAGCCAGTCGTCATAGAGCGTCCAACCTACTTTGCAGGCATCAATGGTGGTTTTGCAGGTATCGTCACGGGAGCAGCCTCAGTGATTGGCTCACAGGCTGTGCAACATGAATATTACTTCGCGGAAGGTTATGCTGGTCAGAACTCTTCTGGTGGCAAAACGCAGGAGAATCTGGTTATCTCCAACCTTGACGCAGTTGTTCAAGCACCCGCCAACGTGACTATCTCACTGGAATATGTGAATGGCGCAAAGAACAACTTTACGGTGAGCGTCCCCTACGACAGCCAGATCATTTGGGACGTCAATGTCAATGGTGTTGGTGCGCCCTCTAACGAGGTTTCGGCAGACGTGGTCTCGACAGGAGCAGGCATCGTTGTCTCACGCCAATTGTACTTTAGCTACGCACATGGCTTGCCACGTGGTCGCCTGAGCGCAACGGGTGGCACAGAAGTCACAGGCTTGCCCGCACCAATGATTGGCTACGCTTATAGCTTTGCAGAAGGCTATAGCAACAATGGCTATAACGAGTGGTTGACATTGCAAAATCCAACCACCGCATCTGAAACCGTTGTGATTACGATGGTCAACGGCTACGGACGTGTCTACAGCATGAACATTGGCGTGAGTGCCAATTCGCGTGCCACGGTTGACATCACAGCAACAATCATCCAAAACCTCGTCCAGCCCGGTGATGACCATCGTGGCTACGAGCTTTCGATGACTGTGCAGACGCTCAATCATACATTCTTTGTAGCGGAACGCCCGATGTACTGGAATACCAACGGCTACTCTTCATCCCCAACAGTCGGTGGTAGCGATGTGATCGGCTACTAAAGCTCGTTTTATACTCAACAAAGCGAAGCGAAGAAAATAGGCGCATCTCACAACGAGATGCGCCTATTTTCTTCGCTTCGCTTTGTTTACTGTACAGTCAGACTACCAAGCATATAACCTTTCGTCATCATCGGTCCCATCCAACCAGTTGCTCCTGTGCCACAGGGATCAAAGCACTCGAAGGTATACGTTCCAGCATCGCCTGTATGGAAGCTGAAGGTGACGCTAGTATAACTTGCACCCTGGGGAGCATCGCCTGGGACTGGCACACTCAGGTGCATCTGCAAGACGGTGAAGGTATGTGCAACCTTCGCAACATCGAGAGCAGTGTATGTAGCTGTACCATTGGCCGTTGCAATGCCACCAACGGTTCCCTGCACCTTCGAGAACGGTGAGCCATTCGGCAGGGCCGTGTCACCCAGATCATAGTTGTGAATGGTGATCGTAACCAGACTATGTGCGGGCAAGGTTAAATTGCTCGGCTCGTAGACCGGCCAATCTTTATGAGCAGGATTTCCACCAAGCACGATATCAAGGTGCGCTTGCACATGCTGTTCTACCGTTGAAGCATGAACGGTTTGCATTTTAGGCATCCCAAAGACAGCAACCAGTGTACTATACGTTGCAAAAATGAGTGTTGCACAGAGTAAAAGTCCGACAATTAGTCCGCTACCAACAACAGTTAGCGATGATTGCGCAGATGCGTTTGCATGTTCTTTCATGGTTTTATCTCCTGAATGAGTTTGTAAGGCAAATAAAAGATGTGTGTGTTTCTTCGTTATGCATAGTATGCCAGCTAGTTCTCTCAGACTTATCACAGGAAACCCTCATTTTTATCACAGAATGCTCACAATTAGAGATTGGAGCCATCAAGCATTGAGAGGGATTTGCGAGACGGCAAGGGGAGGCGTAAAGGGAGAAACCTAGCAAGACTCCAACATACTGTGCCACCAAGAGCTTTGCTAGAGCATTGGAGAAGGCCTGCGTTCTTGTATGTGATGGACAATTTCTGCTATACTCTAACAGTAGCCCATCAAGACAACCCCAAGACAAACGAGAGCAAGGCAAAATGAAATCAGGCAAACAACGCATCTACCAACTACCAATCAACGATATCTCAACGCTGGGAACCTATGCCGCGCAACTACAGCATGATGCAGAGATACAGGGCATCACACTCCCACCACCAGCTCGCTTGCAGATTGGCGAACCGAGTTTTCGCACACCATCACATATTCGCCTGGCTGCCCAACATTCTATTGAGCAGGAACTCATGACCTATGGCCCGGCAGCTGGCTGGCCCTGGTTGCGCGAACTGCTGGCCCAGAAAATTCAGCGCGTCAATGGCTACTATGTTGAACCACAGCACGTTGCGATTGGGATGGGCGGCACTGGCGCACTACAAGCCACCTTTACGGCCACGGTTGGCAATGGAGACGAGGTGTTGATTCCTAACCCTTGTTGGCCCTTCTATCCGATGCAGTTGGCCACGTGCGGCGCGACCGCAGTCCCCTATCCACTAGACCCAGCCAGCGAATGGTTCCCCGATATCGCTCAATTAGAACGCCTCGTCACGCCACGCACACGGATGCTCGTTATCAACACACCCGGCAATCCAACGGGAGCCGTCTTCCCACGCTCTGTCATTGCGGACTTGCTTGCTTTTGCCCGCCGCCACGATCTCTATCTACTCTCCGACGAGTGCTATGACCAGGTCATTTTCGAGGGTGAACATCTCAGTCCCGCCACACTCTTAGAACCGGGCGAATTTGAAAGTGGACGCTTCATCGGTATCTATACCTTCTCCAAAACCTATGCCATGACAGGCTGGCGCATTGGCTATGTCGTCACAGGCACACAACTCATCACAACAATCACCAACGTGCTGAGCGCGGAATATACTAATCTAGCCACAATGGTCCAGCGAGCCGCTGCCGCCGCTTTGACGGGTCCACAAGCATGTGTCATTGAGATGCGTGAAGCATACCGCTTCCGCCGTGATCGCACGATCCGGCTCCTCAAAGAGTATGGACGCTATATCTATACCCCGCACGGCGCATTCTATGCACTGATTAATGTGGAGGGCCGCAACGGCGAGATACGACGTGGACGACAATTTGCCCTTGATCTTCTGCACGAGTACAATGTAGCCGTCGCCCCCGGTAGCGGCTTTGGTTCCGTTGCCGACCCTTATGTACGCATCTCACTGGCTGCCTCGGATGATGAAATCGAGCGCGGCGCGCGTGCTATTTGCGAGTTCGCCGACCGTTAACCTGGTGCGAGAAAGTAGTATGTACGGCCATCTTAGTGTATCTACTTTCTTGCGCCATCACGAGCTTCCTTATAAGCTACTACCCCAAATGCTTCCGGGCATTTGACGATGCGCGTAAAGCCAGATTCTTGCAGACGGCGTAGCGCACCACGTGTAACAGTACCGCCAGACTTGCTATTCAAGTCGCCAATATAGTGGAATAAGCGACCCCCTGGCTTGAGTACGCGATACAGTTCTCGATAGAACTGGCCCGAATAGAGTTCTCCTGCGAGACTGAAAATAGGCGGATCATGGATAATGCGCGCGAAACTGGCATCTGCAAAGGTGGGCACGATCTCGAAAGCATCGCCCATCACCTGTTTAATTTTGGGATTGGAAAAGAGTCCACGGGACCAGGGATTGTGTTGCGCAATCTCCTGCGCTCCCGGATCGAGTTCGATAGTTACCACCTCGTCCGCTGTGCGTGCAGCTTCGATAGCCGTATAACCCAAGCCTGTAGCCGTGTCCAGCACGCGCCCGACAATTGGAGTGATGGTAGTAATCTTCTTGCGCGTGTCCTGCATGGGGTCGATATCGACAATACGGTGCATCGTAAAACCGGCAATCAACATCGTAGGCGTGCGTTTTGTCGGCATGAGGCTACAAACGCGATTGGTTGTCTCCGAAAAAACATGTATTGCTTGTATGGTATTCTCATAGACGAGAAAGCAACTGTTTTCAGCACGCCTGATTTTCTCTACATCCGTCCAACCTACCACTTCATGACTAGTAAAGCGTATGCCATCGTCTGTCAACGTGACGATGACCATTGAAATACCCAGGTCCGGCGAAATTTCAACTTGGTGCGCTCCAGCACGCCGTGCCGCCAGCAGTGTTTCAGCTTGTATATAGGAAAGAACGATCTCTCCTTCGCGCGTTCTTGCTTCCACTACACTCCTATCTTTCTATCGCTTCTACATCTCCGGGTGCTATCGCTCCTCTTTTCCTATACAGGATAGCATGTCTGTTCGTTGGGGGCAAGCAGCATAACTATGGCTAGTCCCAGGCCCCAGCGAGACGCGCCAGGCGCGCGCGATACTCGATGCGACTCAGCCAGTCGGCAGGCCAGGCAGAAAGACCATGATAGGCTCCTGTAAACGCGCCCGTCAGGCAGGCGATAGAGTCAGAGTCGCCGCGTGTCACGGTAGCGCGGCGCAAGGCAGCAAGTGGTTTGTTAGGATAGAGCAGGAAACACAGCAGGCCCGTCGCGAACGCCTCTTCAGCAATCCAACCTTCACCCGTTGCGTCACACGGATCACTTTCGCGGTCGCCCTCTGCCAATGCCTGATCGAGCCTATCTAACACATACAGGCACTCGTCCCAGCCACGCGCAATGAACTCTGCAGGCGTGGCGTATCCAGCGCGCCACCAGAGCGGTCCCAGCCATTGCGCGTGATAGGTAGAACGCTGGCTAAGCGCGTAGGTCCGCAAGCGTTGTGGCAAACCTGCGGGCGTGCCACCACTTGCCAAATCAGCAATGGCAAAAGCGGTTAGATCAGCCGCCGCCAGTCCTGTCGGATGCCCATGCGTGAGGGCAGCTTGAAATTGCGCAAGCGTAGCGCGTGTCTCTGGTTTTTCATGCAAAAGCAGACCAACGGGAGCTACGCGCATATTCGCGCCGCAGCCTTTTGAGGTCACCACTGTTGCTTCATACCAGGGCAAACCTCGCTCCAATTGGTTACAAGCACTCATGCATGTCATTCCAGGAGCGCGATTATTTTCAGGGCTTCTATTCCAGGCGATAAATGCCGCGCGCAGTGCTTGCTCTAGCGCAACAGGCGTATAAGGCGACTCGACGGAGAGCAAGGCCTCACCAACCGCCAATGCCATCTGTGTATCGTCGGTGACAAGTGCGGGATTGCCACGCGGTTCCTGCGGACCATGTGGTGGAAATGTGCGTAAGATCGCGTTAACTTGGAGAAATTCGGTTTCGGCTCCTAAAGCATCGCCAAGTGCGAGGCCAAAGAGACAGCCGGAGGCGCGTTGGGCAATAGTTGTAGGCATGTTATGTATTCCCCTTTGCACAGAAAAATAGTGCCATATGCCTCTGTTCCTGTCGAGACACGCAAAAGTGGAAAGTTTGCGCTATTGAATGGACGTGTTTAGCGAATACGCTCTAGCACGTGTTCAAACCACGCCTGACCAAACTTGATGCCGCCATAGAGCAGTAGGTTGGGTTCGCCTGTCGCGGAGATATTACCGTGATGCTCGACAAGAAAAGCACGCAGGCTCTCCGCCGTGATATGCAGGGTATGCAGTTGTTTGATCTCGTCTTCTTCCGGTTCACGGGTCTGCACGACCGCCAGTGGGATATTAAGCCTTGTCAGGAAACAGATTTCGCCGTGTGGGGTTTCAGCATCATAGACAACGCCCAAACAACACTGTTCAGCGATATCGGCGGTTTGGATGCCCGTCTCCTCGCGTATCTCGCGGCGCATGGCGGCAAAAGGGTCTGGTTCTGCCGCTGCTGTCGAGTCTAAATGGCGTTCAAAGAAGCCGCCGATAACGTGATAGCGACCCACGTAGACATCAACACCCTGCCGTTTGTCAAGCAAGATATAACCGTCATTTGTTTCGACCACCGAGCAGACAGAGAGCGCGTTGCCCAGTTCAGAGCGCATATGCGTCTGGGCAAATTCAGGCACGCGCGTTGTGACGTACTCTTTATAGCTGGTATTGCCCAGTGTGAGATGCAGCACACCATCCTGGCGGGCCTGGACAGTAATCAGGCGAAATAATGGAGCATCGAAGAGGGGAATATTCTTTGCCCGCGCAATCGCCAGTTTTTGCGTCCATAGCTCATCCATCCATGCCTGAATAGCCGCCGTCTTGGGCATGGTTAAAGACGGATCATAGGTTATCACCAGTTGCTCAGGGTGATAATAACCCTGGGCCAGTATCTCAAATTCCAGCATGACATTCCTGTATGCAGGCAGGGCACATCATTGTTCCCATGCCTCTGTTTATTCCCATTCAATCGTGGCGGGCGGCTTGGAAGTAATATCATAAACGACCCTGTTGATGCCCGCCACCTCGTTAACAATGCGATTGGCAATGCGTCCCAGCAGATCATAAGGCAGACGTGCCCAGTCAGCCGTCATAAAATCGCCCGTTGTCACGACACGGACCGCGACGACATTGGCATAGGTACGTCCATCACCCATCACGCCGACGCTCTGGATAGGAGTCAGCACCGCAAAAGCCTGACCCAGCTCGCGGTAGATACCAGCGCGCTGAATCTCGTCAATGACAATCGTATCAGCGGCCCGCAGCGTGTTGAGGCGTTGCTCATCGACCGCGCCAATGATACGAATGGCCAATCCAGGCCCGGGGAATGGATGCCGCCAGACCCACTCCTCGGGCAAAGCAAGCGCACTACCCAGTTCGCGCACCTCGTCTTTAAAGAGCATACGCAACGGCTCAACCAGCTTGAAAGCCATGTTTTCCGGTAAGCCACCAACGTTGTGATGTGTTTTGATGCGCGTCGCCGTTTGTGCCGTATCGTGACTAGTACTTTCAATCACATCGGGATAGAGCGTTCCCTGCGCGAGAAAGGCAATATGCCCCACTTGCTCTGCCAGCTTTTGCGCTTCTTGCTCAAAAACCCGAATAAACTCTTCGCCGATAATCCTGCGTTTCAGTTCTGGGTCGATGACATCCACCAGACGTGTCAGGAAACGCTGACTGGCATCCACCACAACAAGGGAAATATGCATGTGATTACTAAACGTCTCGACGACCTGTTCACGCTCGCCTGCACGCATACAACCCGTGTCCACAAAAACACAAGTCAGTTGGTCGCCAATCGCACGGTGAATGAGCAGAGCGGCAACCGCCGAATCGACGCCACCAGAGAGACCGCAGATCACACGCTCATCGCCAACAAGCTGGCGAATCTGTTCAACTGTCTCATCAATGACCGAGCGCGTTGTCCAACCAGGAACACAATTACAGATGCGGAAAAGGAAATTGCGAATAATATCTTTGCCCTGGGGTGTATGCGTGACTTCTGGATGGAACTGAAGCCCCACCATGCCTTCTGCGTTGGCAATCGCGGCTACAGGATTGCTCTCGGTGCTTGCCAGCACACGAAATCCGGCGGGCAAGGTATCGACGCTATCGCCGTGGCTCATCCAGACGGGCAGGCGCGGTGTCGTCACAGACACAGGCGTGTCGAGATGCTCGGTTTGCGCAGGAGAGATGCTAATGCCCTCAAAAATGCGATAGCTCGCTCCATCGCTGGCTGTGCGCGGCAGAAGCTCCACGGTAGCAGGCCCATATTCACGTCTCCCATGTGCGAGCGCGACATGCCCGCCCAACTGGCGTGCCATCAGTTGCATGCCATAGCAGATGCCCAACACTGGTAAGCCACTTTCCAGAATGGCGGGGTCACAGGCAGGAGCGTCCTCATCGTACACGCTGGACGGTCCACCAGAGAGAATAAAGCCTTTAATATCAAGATGCGGATTATCCCGCAGTTGTGCGAGCGTGGTGTGTGCTGGTACGAGTTCGCTATAGACGTGGCATTCACGAACGCGACGGGTAATCAACCGACTATACTGTGAACCAAAGTCCAGAACAATGATCGCCTGTCGGCGTTCTGATGCTTGCATAACGTCCCTTCCAATCCCTTTCGATGCAATAGTTCTTTTTTAACTGCGCGGACCACCTGCAACATAAATAATCTGTCCGCTGACAAAGCCAGCCTCTTCAGAAGCGAGAAAACAGATGACATTGGCGATATCGCGTGGTTGTCC
Source organism: Ktedonobacterales bacterium (assembly GCA_027311145.1). Lineage (GTDB taxonomy): Bacteria > Chloroflexota > Ktedonobacteria > Ktedonobacterales > Ktedonobacteraceae > DTNP01. Next base: position 3,202 of record DAICZM010000082.1, on the reverse strand, counting down.
GACACGCCGCACGGGAATCATCTTCGAGGCCTGTGCAATCACATCATCAGGGTTAAGCCCTTGACGCCGTGCGGTAGTACGTGTCATCTCAGTGTCGATGAAACCGGGTGCAACAGCGTTAGCGGTGATACCAAGTGGGCCAAGTTCAATCGCCAGCGTGCGCGTCAGGCCTTGAATACCAGCTTTGGCCGCCGAGTAGTTGCTTTGCCCTCGATTCCCCAATGCCGAAACGGAGGAGAGGGAGACGATACGCCCATATTTCTGCTTGACCATGTGGGCCTGTGCGGCTCGACTGCATAGAAACATGCCCTTGAGGTGGACATTCATAACGGTGTCCCAATCCTCTTCCGACATTTTAAAGAGCAGATTGTCACGTAGCACGCCCGCATTATTGACCAAAATATCGAGTTGTCCGAAATAGCTCACAGTCTGGTCCATTGCCTCCTGCACATTCCCGCTATCCGCGACATTGCAACGCACCACCAGCGATTCGGAGCCTAAACGCTCAATTTCGGCAGCAACTTCCTGACAACCAGCCGTGTCGATATCGGCGAGGACTACACGTGCGCCCTCTTCTGCCATGCGCAAGGCGGTCGCAGCTCCAATGCCGCGGCCTGCTCCGGTGACAAAAGCTACTCGTCCTTCAAGTCGTCCCATGTGTTTCGACACTCCTTCACTACAAATACCTGATGACCACATGCCTCTAGCGGCCCGATGGAAGGTTTGCCAAGAGGCATGTTTCTCTGACAGGGTACAACAAATGGCACTGTTTTCAATGACCTGAGTATATCACATATTGTGTTTCTGGTTTTCGAGAGGTACAGATATCAGGATTGGGCCGCCTCAAGACATGTCACACCATCCAGACCGACCTGCGCGCTATGACGTGTCCCTTTGGGCAAAACCAGACCATCACCGGCATTCAGACAAATCGTAATCATCGCACCAGTCTCATCGCGTTTATCAGGCAAGATAAAACTGATAGAACCACATACACAATAGAGGATTTTTTGGTATGCATGACTATGCACAGCATAATATTCATCAGGCCCATTTGACCAGGCATAAGGCGTCAGTCCTTGCTGCTGCATCTGTTGACGTAAATGTTGTTCTTCCGGTGTTGCTGTCTCTTGCCAACGAATCACTTGCATGTATTTCACTCCACTACTACCGTTGTGACACCATTTAAGCCAACACAACGGGCGACTAGCAAAATTTTTCTTAGTATACGGCATGATTGTAAAAAAGGTGTGAATAGCTGTCAAAAAACAGGTTAACAAAATAAAATATAGGCAGGATAACTATTGCAGTTTTCTTGCGCAAACTGTACAATACTAGTCCAACCTCGAAAAACGGAATTTGTCGTATGCTCTACAAGGAGGAAGCAGCGCTTTATGAGCACGACTCTGGCAGTTGCCGCACTGTTTCAGTTGCAGCAACTCGACCTCGAACTGGATCGCCTGAATGCTGAGGTGCAATCGCTCGAAACTGCCTTGCGCAGTAATACTCACCTGCAACGATTGCGCTCCGAACATGGTGCCACTCAACAGCAACTCCAGGTTAGCCGCCAGGCTCAGCAAGAGGCAGAATGGGCGTTAGCAGACATCAATCGTCGGCTAAAAGCACAGGAACAGCGTATGTATGATGGTATTGTAACGAATCCACGTGAATTGCAGGCATTGCAACAGGAGGTGCAACGCATACGAGGGCAGCAAAGTCGTCAGGAACACATTGTACAGCAAGCACTCGATCACAACGAGCTATTGCAAGAACAGAGCGAGCGACAGGCTGCAACGATGCGTGAAGCTGAAGTTACCTGGGAACAAGAATCCGCGCAATTAGTCAGCCGCCGCGAACAAGCTGAAACGCGCAAACAAGCATTACAAACACAGCGCGCTCAGATGATCGGCAACATCGATGCGACTATCCTGCAACGGTATGAGATATTACGCCGCACGAAGCAAGGGCGTGCCATCTCGAAAGTGGAGAAAAACTCCTGTCAGTGGTGCCGTGTCATCCTGACACCGAGCGAACTCCAACGAGTACGTACCGGTTCTCAATTGCAAACCTGCACCAACTGTGGGCGTATTCTCTATTATGACCGTTAGCTATTATGCAATTCAATGATGACTGCAATGATCGCTCTCATCTTTTAGTGAGACAATGATGCTCTCTACAATTGCCATTTCTCTCCTCTACACAAGACACCGATCAGTCATTTTGCTGGAAATGACTGACCGGTGTAGATGTCAACAGGCGCATTGCTGCCCTGCGCTATCAGTTCTCATAGTGTTTCACGAGCTTCTCAACCACATTGCCTATCTCGTGCCAAATGTCATGTTGATAGCTCAGCATACGCGCCTGATTCAGATCAAACTCACGGCTAGATGCATCGACCTGCGCGTGTGCCTCAAACTGATGTGAAAGCGCCAATGTCTTTTCGCCACGTCCATGCAAATAGGCGGTCAATTCGTGTAGGTCTTTGAGTAATGTTTCCAGTTTTTCATCGCTGCCTGGCATATGTTTTATTCCTTCTCTTTCTCATCTCCTGTTACATTGCCAACCCCATCCACAGGTGGTGGTGGGGCAATCCGCAGTGCGTCCGCGAAGCGGTTGAAAAAGTTAAACAAGGCGATGACAGAGGTAATCTCTACCAATTGGACATCATCAAAATGCGCCTGTAACTGATCCCACAACGCTTCATCCACGTCACGCGCACTAGTGGTCACAATCTCAGCATAACGTAACGCGACCAGTTCGCGCTCGCTAAAAAGATGCCGATGCGTATCGATATGATAGAGCGCATCCAGCAATGCTTCACTCACGCCTAACTGCTTTGCCAAAGCAGTGTGGGCCGACATTCAATACAAACAGTGATTGACCTGTGAGACACGCACCGCAAGCAATTCCTTCAATTGTGGTTCAACTGTGCCTTCGCGCATAGTCGCCACAAGCAATTGCGTCGCGCTTTGCATAATTTCCGGCCGTTGCCCCATCACACGAAACAACAAGCCCATATCAGTCACACCCGATGTTTCGCCTGCTCGGAGGCCTATCTCATCTTTTGGTGGAATGCGCGTCATATGCAACACCCCCCTTTCCATCATTGCAGTCTCTACTACGCTGTCAAACGTGATTGTATACACAGCCATGACACACAACCATATTATGCACAGCCATGTTATGCACAACCATGACACAC
>DAICZM010000081.1 GCA_027311145.1 Ktedonobacterales bacterium | reverse complement strand
ATTGGAGTCCAATTAATGTCACTCCATCGTTATTTGCTGGTGATGTTGTGTTTGTTGGCGTGTGGCAAGATAGGACAAATGTCTCTGTTAGTAATGCATTAGCTAATACCACATTGGCTATACTAGCATCAGAGATATATGGAAGGGTCAATTTAGGCGATGGACTTTTGACAACTTATGGCCCTGAAATAGTAAGGCTAGATTTTGTCAACCCCTCTATTTTCCAAAACAAAGAACAGAGTCAAAAATTATTAAATGCATTTGATGCTATGGCGAGAAGAGAAGTAAAGCCAATATTTGATGAAATCAATCAATCTGATCGTCTCGCATTAGACGCTGTAGTGTTTGATGCATTGGGCTTGACACAAGGGGAGCGCGATGCCGTCTATGAGGCGGTGATAGGACTGGTAGAGGCGCGCCTGAACAAGGCAAAGAGCCTGGACGGACAGGGCAGAACCTCTGCGGAGCCACAGCAGAAAAAGATTGACGAGCGCAAGAAGCGCGTCAAGGCCGTCGAGAACATCACTGGCATCTGGTTAGGCTTGCCTGTGGAACAAGCCGAGCGTGAGGGCGAACATGCCTGATCTCGCCGATCTGCCTGCTGGCTCCAGGGTTTTTGTCGATACCAATATCTTCGATCTGGCCTATCGTGCCGCCTCGCTCTCGTGTGTCGCCTTTTTAGAGCGTGTGGCGCGTGGCGAGGTCGCCGCCTATGTCAATGTGCAGGTACTCTCTGATCTCCTGCACAAGCTGATGCTGGCAGAAGCGGTACAAAAAGGTTACATCTCGACGCGCAATGCTCAGAAATTGAAAGAGAAGCTCAAGAATAATCGCGCATTGGCGACTATGCTTGTGGAATATCAGCAGCAGTTTGAACAGACGTTAGCGATTGGCTTGCGCGTCTTAAGCATCAATGAGCAATTGTTGATTGATACGCACAAAGAGCGTAGCACCTATGGCCTGATGACAGGGGACTCGTTACACCTGGGTACAATGAACCGTTGTAGGGAACGTCGGCGCGTTGCACCTATCCGCGACCTTGTGACCCAGGACGGCGACTTTGCACACATTACTGACCTGACCATCTGGGAACCGAGCGACGTGGTGCAACCGATAAGACCCGCGCAACCTGTATTATCGTAGGGGCGTGATGAATCACGCCCTACACCAAAGGATACACCAAAAAAGAGGAATACATATGCCCACACATGATATTATTGACAATCGACGCGAGTTGCTGGTCGATCATATTAACCGCATGTTGGAATCGACCGAGCGCGCGCGTTTCGCCGTGGGCTATTTCTTCCTTTCGGGCCTGGAGAGCATCGCCGATCATCTGGAGAGCGTGCAGGAGCTACATCTGTTGATTGGCAATACGAGCAATCGTGAGACGGTCGAGCAGATGGCCGAGGGCTATCGCCGCCTGGAAATGGTACAGGATGCTTTGGAAGCGCAGAGCTATCCCAAGCGTGTTGAGATGCAACGCATGGCAAGCGAAACCGCAGTCAATATCCGCGCAACAGTCGAGCAGATGGACCAGAGCGATCAGGGCGAGCTACTGGTCAAGACGCTGGTGCAGATGATTGAAGAGAAGCGGCTCAAAGTCCGTATCTATACCAAAGGGCGACTCCACGCGAAAGCCTATATTTTCGACTACTACCAGACATTGTTTGATCGCGTGGGGAAACCACTGCAACGCCATGAAAAGGGTATTGCGATCATCGGCTCTTCCAATCTTACGCTTTCAGGCGTGAGCCATAACACCGAACTCAATGTCGTGGTGCAGGGCAATGATAATCACGCGGAACTGGCGCAATGGTTTGACGAGTTGTGGAGCGAGGCGCAAGACTTTGACGAAACGCTGATGCAGGAGATGCAGCAATCATGGGCAGTCGCTCCTATACGTCCCTATGATATCTACATGAAGAGCCTGTATATGCTTGTTCGAGATCGTATTGAAGGCGGCAACGAACAGGAAATCTTGTGGGATGATGAGATTACTGCGAGGTTGGCTGATTTCCAGAAGGTCGCGGTGCGTCAGGCAATTCAGATCATTCGCGATTTTGGCGGCGCGTTTGTTGCGGATGTTGTAGGTTTAGGCAAAAGCTATATTGGAACTGCGATTGTCAAACACTTTGAGCGTACAGAACATGCGCGCCCGTTGATTCTCTGTCCCGCGCCGCTAGTAGAGATGTGGGAGCGTGCCAATGAGGTCTATCAATTGAACGCGCGTGTGCTTTCTATCGGCTATTTGCGCGAGGATGACGATGGCAATGTCAATTTTCTGCTGAAAGACCCGCGCTTTCGCGATAGGGATTTTATCCTGATCGACGAGAGCCATAACCTGCGTAACCCTGATACGCAGCGCTATAAAGTCGTGCAGGCATTTCTGGCGACGGGACGCCGTTGCTGCTTCTTGACGGCGACGCCGCGCAACAAAAGTGCGTGGGATGTCTATCACCAGATCAAGCTCTTCCATCAGGACGATAAAACAGAGTTGCCGATAGACCCGCCCAATCTCAAAGAATACTTCCGTCTGATTGAGCGCAACGAACGTCGTTTACCTGATCTCCTGACAAATATTCTTATTCGTCGCACGCGCAATCATATCATCCGCTGGTATGGCTATGACGCGGAGACGCATCAGCAGATCGACGCAGCGCGCTTTCGTGACTATTTGGAAGGACAACGCAGAGCCTATGTGCTGGTGGGAGGCAAAGAACAGTTTTTCCCGCGCCGCGAATTGGAGACGATAGAATACAGCATCGAAGAGACGTATAAGGGCCTCTATCAGGAATTGCGCCAATACCTGGGTAAGCCGCGCAAAGGGCAACCGCTGCACCCGATAAAAGATGAACTGACCTTTGCGCGCTATGGCCTGTGGCATTATGTGGTAAAAGCAAAGCAGAAGCACGAGCCATATACGACAATGCAGCGGGCAGGCGCGAACCTGCGTGGCCTGATTCGCGTCCTGCTCTTCAAGCGTTTTGAGTCGAGCGTCTATGCTTTTCAACAAACCATGCGCCGTCTTTTGTCTGTGCATAAGGCATTCCTGACCGCGCTTGAGCATGGTATCGTGCCAGCAGGCGAAGACGCGCAGAGCATCCTCTACGAGTCGGATTATCTGGACGAGTCGGAATTGTTGCACGCACTTCAAGGTGTTTCTGGTCGCTATAAGATCGCGGATTTTGATCTGCCGCGTTTACGTGAGCATATTGAGCACGATATTCGTTTGCTGGAGAAAATTCTTGCCCTGGTTGAGCCGATTTCAGCGACTCAGGATACGAAACTGCAAACGCTCAAGCAGCGTCTAAATGAGCCGTTATTGCGTGAAGGCAAACGACTGATCTTCACGCAATATGCCGATACAGCGCGTTATCTCTATGAAAATCTTAACGAAGACAGAGGAGCGAAAGATATCGAGGTGATCTATAGTGGCGATAAGAACAAAGCCCGTGTGGTAGGCCGTTTTGCGCCGCGCTCTAATCCTGACTATCAACTGCTGGCAGGGGAAAGTGAATTGCAAACGCTCATTGCGACAGATGTGCTGGCGGAAGGCTTGAATATGCAGGACTGCGATAAAATCATCAATTATGACCTGCACTGGAATCCTGTGCGCCTGATTCAACGTTTCGGGCGTATTGATAGAATTGGTAGTGAGTATGCCAAAGTTTACGGTTTCAATTTCTTGCCAGAGGTGGGTATCGAGAAAGAACTTGGTTTAAGACAGGTTCTGCATAATCGTATTCAGGAGATACACGATACGATTGGTGAGGATTCAGCGATTCTGGATAGCACAGAGCAACTCAACGAAGAAGCAATGTACGCCATCTATGAGAAAAAAGGCGAGCAGTTGAGCCTCTTTTAAGAGGATGAGGCATTTCTTGATCTTAATGAAGCGGAAGAGATGATGCGCCAGTTGTATCGTGAGAATCCGAAGGAATATGAGCGCATTGCCCAGTTGCGTGATGGTATTCGCTCTGCAAAGTACGCAGTACAGCGTGGCCTCTATGTTTTTTGTCAGGCGGGACGGTATCAGCAGATGTTTTTGATCGATGAACAGGGCACGATTCTCTCACGCGATATGTCGCATATCATGGGCGTCATCAAAGCGATCCCCGATACTGTGCAGGCAGCAGTGCCAGCAAACTATAATGCGGCGGTGATGCGTGTCAAGCAACAGTTTGTGAAAGAGGTTCGTCGTCGTCAGAGCGAGCGTGAACATACACTCTCGCTAACACAAAGCCAGCGTTATGTCTTGCGTGAACTGCGCGAGGTATTTCGCAACGTGCTAGATGAAGATGAGAAAGCCCAGATCAGTCTCTTAGAGAAAGCCTTTCGCGGGCCTATTACAACGGCCATTAATCGCGAACTAAACATGTTGCGCAAGAATACTGTACAAGGAAAAGACCTTGTGAAGAGTCTGGGCCAGATCTATTTTCAGCACCAGATGCGCGATTGGGTTGAGAATCGTAGCAGGCAAGTGGAGGACGAAGAGACACCCAGAATTATTTGCAGCGAGGGTCTGGTATAGCCACTTATGCATCCGTCACATGACACCTACAAGGGCGTCACTACATCTCATGCGTCTCTTGGGTGTCATGTGCAGGTATGCGATCACGTTTGATAGCGTAGTAGAAAGAACGATACTCTGTCCTCTTTAGGCAAGATTCTCGATAATCGCCGCGATGCCCTGTCCACCACCAATACAGAGGGCAGCCGCCCCATATTTCAAGTGGCTACGGCGCAACTCATACATCAACGCAAGCGTGATACGCGCCCCACTGGCAGCTAGTGGATGACCTATCGAGATTGCCCCACCATTGACGTTGCTTTTCTCGCGCTCAAGACCCAGGTCCTTTTCAACCGCAAGATACTGCGAGGCAAAGGCCTCGTTGACCTCAACGCGGTCCAGCGCGGCAAGGCTCAAGTCGGCGCGTTTCAAAGCCTGGCGAATAGCAGGCGCAGGCCCGATACCCATGATCTCAGGCGGCACACCCACAATACCCCAAGACACAAGGCGCGCCATCGGCTTAAGGTGATACTGTTGCACGGCATCACCAGTTGCCAGCACGACGCAGGCTCCCGCATCATTAATACCGCTCGCATTCCCTGGTGTAACGACACCACCGGCGCGGAAACGGGCCGGCAACTTCGCCAGTGCCTCTAGCGAGGTATCGCGAATACCCTCATCCTGCGTGAATTCGACCGCTTTGCCCTTGCGATCTTTAACAGTCACGGGCACAATTTCTTCGGCCAACAGACCAGCCTGCTGGGCCTTACGAGCAGCAAGCTGACTACGTAGCGCGTAGGCATCAATCTGCTCACGACTCAGACCATACTTTTCTGCCAGATTCTCGGCAGTAATGGCCATGCCGCAACCAATATAGCTATCAATCAAGGCTTCCCACAAACTATCCTCAATCTGCGGAGCCTGACCCAGTTTGTAGCCCGCACGCGCCCCACGTATCACATGGGGAGCCTGCGTCATATTCTCTGCACCACCAGCCAGCGCAATCTGACCCTCTCCCAATAACAGCGACTGAGCCGCGCTGACAATGGCTTGCATTCCTGAACCGCAGAGACGATTGACAGTCAGAGCTGGCACATCAATTGGCACGCCAGCCTTCAGCGCAACATGACGCGCAAAATAGATCGCATCCTTGCTCGTCTGAATGACATTGCCCATCACAACCTGATCGACCCACTTGGGATCGACACTACTACGCTCCAATGCCCCTTTTGCCGCAATCACGCCGAGATCAATCGCACCCACATCGGAGAGCGTGCCTTGTAGCACGCCAACTGGGGTTCTCGCTCCTTCAAGCAGGTAGATATCTTGCATAAACTCACTCCTTTGTGTAAATAACGGCACTCCTCTTCATTCAGGTAACAGTGTAGCACCTGTGTTAGAAGCACGCAAGCACATTCATAGCCACAAGAGAAGACCATGGAAAGCATGAAAAGCAAAAAGATTAGGGCGGTCATCTCTCTATAATAAAAAACTTATCATTAAATTTCTTGTGTAAAAACACATACAGCAAGTAAAACAATAGAACAGATTTGTGGTCTACTGGCATTAATGCCATGGTTTGTGTTATAATTTTGTTGGGCAACACATCTTTAAGATGTAGAATAACCAAATCACTTCTTTCATTATCATCAAAAGAAAGGAGAAAAAAAGAGCTACCACTACACACAATTCGCCTAATTACGTTGGTTTCTTGCAAAAGCAAACACTCACTCAGTAGAGTGTCTATCTCAAGACGTGATAACGTCTGCAAGAAAAGCGTGAGTTCAACCACCCTACTATGATAACGGGCATTGTAGCCCATTACAGGCAAATAATAAGATGTTCAGGGGAGCATTTTATTATTAGTGTACCCAGATCAGTACATCATTTGCTATCTTTTGAAAGGTGGGAATTTCCATGGCCCTTACTGCTGATACCCAGCGTGCCGCAGCCGCTTCCTCATCTATCGCTAATCCCGGACCTCTCGGCCTTTGCGGTTTCGCACTCACAACCTTCGTCCTTAGTTCTGCTAACGCTGGCTTGTTTACAGGAGCATCGATTGTCATTGGCTTGGCCCTTTTCTACGGCGGTCTCGCCCAATTGTTAGCAGGCATGTGGGAGTTTAAGACGGGCAACACCTTCGGTGCAACCGCCTTCACATCCTATGGCGCATTCTGGCTGGCCGTTGGTGCCTCGCTCCAGCTCAACCTTATTCCCAATCACGCTGCCTTCGGTTTCTTCCTGCTGGGTTGGACAATCTTCACTGCCATCATGTTCCTGGGCACATTCCGTGTCAACACCGCACTCGTCGTCGTGTTTGGCTTGCTGACCTTGACCTTCCTGGCTCTCACACTAGCCGAATTCGGCGTTTCTGGCATGGGCACTATCGGTGGCTACCTCGGCATCGTCACAGCTCTTGCCGCGTGGTACACTGCCGCATCCGGCATCCTTGCCTCGCTCAAGTCGCCATTCTCGCTACCTGTTGGACCACGCAACTAGTCTACTGCCACGTTGAACACGATGTTCTTGCAGACACCATGAAGCGCATCAAGTTCAATCGCTTCTTCTACAAAGGGTTGAGACCTTCAGATGTGGCACAACAACATAGAAGGAATGAGAAACGTCCGTCAATAGCGAGTAACTCACTCCTTTCAGCAAGCATCTGAAGGTTTCTCTATGGTCTTAGCATAATGAAGCAGGGCGAGGGCAAGCCTCGCCCCCACAATGATACGATGTGCGCTTTATCCATTTCCTATCAGTGTAGGGGCGACCATCGCGGTCGCCCTGCTTGTGCCACCGCGAATAGAGTGGAAACAATGATTGGAAATACCGCCAGTAAGATGTGCTATAATTCAGCATCTCTACCGTTTACACGGCAGACTAACGCCCGCGTACAAAACGAGTCGCAAGCATTAACGTGTGCGACCAGCTCAACTGATCTGTCGTCTATCAATGCTTCAATTGCGAAGCAACTCTACCACGTTAGGTAAGGAGAATCAGTTCATATGGGCAATAATCTCGGTTTTGAAAGCACAGATACCTTTTTAGTAGAGGAGCGTGTTTTCTCTCCCTCTAGCGATACTGTTGAGAATGCCAATATCATGCAGTATATGAAGTCGAAGGGCTTCACTGACTATGATGCATTTCACAAGTGGTCCCTGGAACATCGCTTCGAGTATTGGGACGACCTCGCCAAGGAACTTCACTGGTTTGAACCCTGGCAGACAACTTTTGAATGGACGACCAAGCCATTTTTCAAATGGTTTAGCGGCGGTAAATTCAATCCTGTTTACAATTGCCTCGACCGCTATATGGAGACACCCACACGCCACAAAGTTGCCTTCTATTGGGAAGGTGACGATGGTTCCACACGCACATTAACCTATGAAGACCTGTATGTATTGACCAACCGCTTCGCGAAGGGCCTGCAAAACGTTGGTGTCCAAAAAGGTGACCGTGTCGCCATCTATATGCCCGCCATTCCAGAGCAGATCGCGGCAGTTCTGGCGGTAGCACGCTTGGGTGCAATCCATACCGTTGTCTTCGGTGGTTTCGCGGCCAGCGCACTCCGTGATCGCATTATCGACTCGCAAGTCAAAGTCGTCATCACGGCTGATGGCAACTATCGAGGCGGCAAGCATATCGAACTCAAGAAAATTACCGACGAGGCCGTTGCGGAGACACCGACAGTTGAGAAGGTCGTTGTGGTCAAACGTCTCGGTACAAACGTTGCGATGACGGCTGGGCGCGATGTCTTCCTTGATGACCTACTCGCCGATGTACCCGCCGATACCGTCGTGCCGTGTGAGCCGATGGATAGTGAGGATATTCTCTACATTCTCTACACCAGCGGTAGTACAGGCAAACCAAAGGGTGTCGTGCATACCGTTGGCGGCTACTCCGTTGGCGTCTATGCCACCACGAAATTCGTCTTTGACATCAAAGAGAGCGACATTTTCTGGTGTACTGCTGATGTGGGTTGGGTCACAGGACACAGCTATATTATCTACGGGCCGCTCATGAATGGCGCGACTGGCGTCCTTTTTGAAGGCACACCGACCTATCCCGCCCCTGATCGTTTCTGGAGCATCGTCGAGCGTTTCAAAGTGACGATCATCTATACATCACCAACGGCGATTCGTGGTCTGATGCGCTTTGGCGAAGAATGGCCCGCCAAACACGATCTCTCCAGCCTGCGCTTACTGGGAACAGTCGGCGAACCGATCAATCCAGAAGCGTGGATGTGGTATCGCAAGAATATCGGACACGACAAACTGCCAATCATGGATACCTGGTGGCAGACTGAGACTGGCTCAATCATGATTAGTCCTACACCGATCATGCCACTGAAACCGGGCAGTGCCACAAAACCATTACCAACAATTGATACAGATGTTGTGGATAAAAATGGCGTTACTGTTGGCAGCGAGCGTGGCGGCTTCTTGATCGTGCGTCATCCCTGGCCTAGCCTGATGCGCACCATCTACGGCGACCCGGCCCGCTATCAGACCTACTGGGACACCATTCCCGATGTCTACTTCGCGGGTGACGCGGCGACCATCGACAAAGATGGCTATCTGCGCATCCAGGGCCGCGTAGATGATGTCATCAAGGTCAGCGGACACCGCTTGGGTTCAATGGAGATTGAGTCTAGCCTGGTCAGCCATCCTGCTGTGGCAGAAGTGGCTGCTATTGGCAAACCGGACGAACTTAAAGGTGAACACGTCAAGGTTTTTGTGATCCTCAAGAATGGCTTCGAGCCATCCGACGAGCTGGCAAAAGAACTCAAGCTGCACGTGCGCGCCACCGTTGGCCCACTGGCCGTTCCCGACGAACTGGAATTTACGCCCAGTCTGCCCAAAACGCGCTCCGGTAAAATCATGCGTCGCGTCATTCGCGCCAAAGAGCTGGGACAGCCCGTCGGTGACACCAGCACACTCGACGGCTAATTCACAGCGGTGCATACGCCACGTCTATAATGACTACAAGACAGCCCACCCCTCACATCCATTGCATGTGAGGGTGGGCTGGCTGTGTTTTATCCACACAACATCCGTGCGCTCAACACCATCGGTCCAAAATGCTTGACCACGTTGACAAGCTACGATATAGTAGGAAGACTACGTGGAATAATAGAGAGGAATGCAATGATAGTAGCAAGTGAGGCACATCATATGGCTGATGCAACACCCAAAGATTTTTATGAATATCTCCTGTCACATGTAAAACAGGCTGTGACCAGCTATCTCTCCCATGAACAGCTTAATTACGATATTGAGCAACTATCGTTTGATCTCCGTTTTTCGGCCCAAGCCAGTTTCGGCGATTACTCTATGCCCGTCATGGCCTGGGCAGGTAAAAATCGTCTGGGTCGCCCTCCTCTCCTTCTGGCAGAAGCAATAAAAACTCTTCTCACTGATATGCGCATTCCTGCTATTCAAGAAATCACCGTGACGAAACCCGGCTACCTCAATTTTCATCTTAATCGCGCCGAAGTGGGCAAAGCTATTATCGAACAAGTAGTAGAAGCGGGGGCGGATTTTGGGCAGAATACTATTGGTAGCGGCATAAAGGTAGTTGTTGAGCATACCAATATTAATAGCAATAAAGCAGCACACGTCGGCCATTTGCGCAACTCCTGTATTGGTGATACCATTGCGCGCATGCTGCGCTCGCAAGGCTATCATGTTGAAGCCCAGAACTATATCGACGATTCGGGCGTACAGGTCGCAGATGTCGTCGTTGGTTTCACCTTGTTACAACAAGGGCGTTTGAACCTGCCCGAAGGCAACGAACAGCTCCCGGGCGAAACCTTTGACTACTTCTGCTCGCGTGTCTATGTCGCAGTCGGCAAAATGTATGAGACGCAAGCAGAACTACTCGAGCTACGTAAAGAGGTACTACGCTCCATCGAACATGGTGAGGAGCCGGAACAAGGACGCGATTACCCATTGCTTGCAGCAGATCTCTCACGCCAGATCGTGCAAGCACACCTGAAAACAATGGCGCGCCTCAACATCGCCTATGATGTCTTGACATGGGAGTCCGCGATTTTGGGTGCGGGCCTGTGGAAACACACCTTTGAGATGCTCAAAGAGCGCAACCTGCTCGAAAAACCCGAAACGGGGAAAGCGGCTGGCTGTTGGGTTTTGCCCTTTGGTGACAACAACGCGGCTGAAACAGACGAAGATGAGCGCATGAAAGATAAGATTTTCGTGCGCAGTGATGGCACAGCAACCTATACAGCCAAAGATATCTCCAATCAGCTCTGGAAATTTGGCCTGTCTGACGATCCGCAGATTGGCGTCACCTTTCGCTTCACGCTATGGGGAACACAGCACGATGGACGCAAACTCTGGACGATGCGTGCCCCCAAAGGGGTGACAGCAGTCAATGAAGAGGTTGAGAATCAGCAGATTGGACATGCCAAAAGGGTCATCAACGTCATTGATGTGCGCCAATCCTATCTTCAGCAGGTCGTCTATGAAAGTCTGCGCCGCCTGGGCTATAGCGAACAAGCCGATAACTCAAAACACCTGGGTTATGAGGTCGTGACGCTCTCACGAGCCACCGCCGCCAGCCTGGGCGTTGATACCACCGATGGGCGCGAGTTCTATGCGATGTCTGGGCGCAAAGGCATTGAGATTAAGGCCGATGATCTGATCAACACAGCCATTACACGGATGCAAGAAGCACGCCGCGATGAGAGCAAAGCCGAAATCTCGCCAGCGACGGCGGCAATCCTGGCATCATCGGCGATTCGCTATTTTATGATTCGCTTTGGCTTACAACAAATTATCGCTCTCGACATAGATGAAGTGTTGCGACCCAATGGTGATACGGGCGTCTATCTACAATATGCCTATGCCCGCGCCAACAGCATTGAGCGACGCTTACATGAAGACGGCTACGAACTTCCTACCCACTTAGAACAGTTGCCCGCACAACTTGAGCAGAGCGAATGGGAATTGTTGCGCCACATCGACGCCTATCCGCGCAAGCTCGCCGAGGCGACGGAGTCGCTGACCCCTTCACTGCTTGCCACCTATGCCTACGATCTCGCAGCTCACTTCAGTGACTTCTATGAGCATACGCCGCCCATCGTGAAGGAGACAGACGAACACGTCAAGGCGTTCCGTGCCCATCTGGTACAAGCGACCGTGCAGGCAATGAACAATGTTTTACGTACACTCGGTTTTGAGCCACTGGAACGCATTTAACGCGCTAGCAGTTCATCTCATACCTCTCATGTGATACGATAGGATCAGGATATCAATGCCAAAAAGGCTGCTATCCTGATTTTTATGGCGTGATTATGATCGCCCTTCCGTTGCATAGACACTTTAGAGAGGCAAGTTAATGAAACTACGTTTTGGCTTCAAAACGGCACAACAGAACACGACCTATAAGGACATGTTGCGCGTCTGGGAAGAGGCCGATAAGATTCCCAGCATTGAACATGCATGGGCATTTGACCATTTTATCCCCCTTGGCCCCGACCCAACAGGCCCGCAGTTAGAGGGTTGGACGCTGCTGGGTGCGTTGGCTGCTCGCACAGAACGCTTACGCCTGGGCTTGATGGTCACAGGCAATATTTATCGCCACCCAGCAATACTTGCCAACATCGCGACCACCGTGGATATTATCTCCAATGGACGCCTTGATTTTGGCATTGGCGCAGGCTGGAATGAACTTGAAACAAGCATGTACGGTATCCCGCTCTACCCTCCCGGCGAGCGCATCCGTCGCTTTGGCGAGGCATGCGAGGTTATTAAACTGCTCTGGACAGAGACACGCGCAAACTTTAATGGGCAATATTACCAGTTAAAAGATGCGCTCTGCGAGCCAAAACCCATTCAAAAACCCTATCCGCCCTTCGTCATTGGCGGAAGCGGCGAAAAGCTGACGCTGCGCATCGTCGCGCAATACGCCAGCGTGTGGAACTTTGTCGGCGGCTCTGTTGACGATTTCCGTCACAAGAGTGCGGTGCTTAACGAACACTGTGCCGCCATTGGACGCAACCCGGCAGAGATCGAACGTTCCATTCAATGGCCCATCAACTACAATAACATCAGCGAAGCGATCACTGGGATGCGACCTTACATCGAAGCAGGGGCAACGCATATCATTCTCAACCTGCGCGCCCCTTATCCAGAAGCTATCGCGCAGAAGCTTGCAGATGAAGTGATTGCGCCCCTAGAAGCGGAATTCGCAATCCGCTAAAAACACCTTACTCTAGTCAGAGAGTAACAAACGCAACAAAAAGGCTTCTCCCGCCATTATACTTATTGATTGCTTAAAAGCGAAATGCAGCAATCAATAAGTATGATAGTGGTGTAAACATTGAGATTAAGCTGCTGATTTTTTGGTAATTACTCTGCTGATTTCGCCTCTTTTTTTCTGGATGGGCCGATGAAGAGAACCAAACCAACACGGTCGGTCTATTCGAGACAGTGGTCTGTTGCGTAAGGGAGATCATGCTCCGTATCGGATGCGTCTGTCTTTCTCATTGGCCAGGGAAAACGAGAGCCTCTTCCCGCAGGCTTTGTACGTCGCGCATAGGTGGGACGCCGAAGAGACTTTTGTACTCCCGATTGAAGTGGGACGCGTCCTGGTAACCCACGCGATAGGCCGCGCTCGCTGCATCGAGATCCTCCGAAAGCATCAGACGGCGGGCTTCCTGTAGGCGCAACCGTTTCTGAAATTGCAAGGGGCTCAGCGAGGTAACGGCCTTGAAGTGATGCTGCAAACTGGAGACGCTCATGCCCAATTCTCGCGCCAGTGTCTCAACGCGAAGAGGCTGGTCGAAGTCTTGACGCAGTCGCCTGACTGCGAGAGCGATATGGGGGATGTACCCTCCTTCCATTACCAGATGACGGAGCCGGGGGCCTTGCTCTCCTCTCAGGAGCCGATAGATAATTTCTCGTGTAATCAGCGGCATCAGGACCTGCGCGTCGGCAGGGGAATCCAGGAGCCGGAGGAGACGCACGAAGGCGTCGAGCAGGTTGCTATCCATCGGGCTGACATCAATGGCTCTCACCTTCGTATGCTCTCCAGGTAAGGAGCAAGAGGCTTCAACCATGACCGAGCTGACGAGGGCTGGGGCGAGTTCCAGGCGGACAGCAAGGTAGGGTCGCTCCCTGGATGCTTCGAGAACCTGACTGATACGGGGCAGGTCAACCGTGGTCAGCAAATAG